>JAMXAU010000210.1 GCA_024281365.1 Nitrospira sp. | reverse complement strand
TCAATAGTCGTGCCTCATCCGGTGTGATCGATTGTGGAATCCCGCCGGTGATAGGTCATACCTCGTTCATCCACAAATCGGCTGAAGGGGCCTCGAAGGGTGGCGTACGGACCGAAGAGGCGGTTGTTGCCGGAGGCAGTTTGTAGCCGGTCAAGGTGACAGAGAAAAAGTGGATGCCGTCGATTACGCGCCAGGGTGAAAACTTGACGAGGTGGATGCCGAGAAACCCAGCTTCCGTCATGCCCGTCATATAAGTCGTGAGCGTCAAGGCGCCGGAGAGGCAATCGCCCCATTTCTGGGTGTCGTGGACGAGGTACTGCGGCACGGTTTGGTCCGATACGATGTCGGAGATCGTGAATCGCCCGCCGGGTTTGGCCACCCGGTACATTTCGCGAAACACCTTCCGCTTGTCCGGCGCCAGGTTGATCACGCAATTTGAGATGATGAGGTCGATCGTGCCGTCCTCGACCGGCATCGCATCGGCCAGGCCTTTTCGGAATTCCACATTCGAATTGGAATAGCCGAGGTTTGCCGCCACGACAGACGCATTCTTTCGGGCGATCTCCAACATGGTATCCGTCATGTCGATGCCGATCACGCGTCCGGTAGGACCAACCAGCCGAGAGGCTTCAAAACAGTCGATGCCACCTCCCGACCCGATGTCTAAGACCGTCTCACCCGCACGTACGGTTTTGAGTCCGGCCGGTGTGCCGCAGCCATAGGAGATCTTCAGGACTTCTTCGGGAATGAAGGTTTTGAGGTGCCCCATGTCGTAGCTGGTGGGGCAACACATCTGCTCGCCGGTATTGGCGGCTTTTGCATAGCGTTCGCTGACTTTCTGGGTGATTGCATCGGTGGGCATAGCCGGCCTCTCAAGTACTACCTGATGGTATGGAGATGGCTCTATGTATCAATCTTCTGCCGTAAGGTCAATCTGGACATATGGGCAGATACCGGTGTTGCAGCCAGCAGTTGCCACGCTGCTCAGACAGATATGTCGGTTGGCAGAAGAAAATCTTACAGAGGGTTGAGTGGAAACTGGGAAAGGGCTTTACGATTTCACAGAATCACGCGGCAGAAGTAGCTGTTGGTCTCGGGCTGTCGGAGGGGTGTTTGGTCGCTCATTATAGTGGGAGGCTGAGTTCAGACACTTTTCGCAGGGCTTCCACCAAGGTCAGGTCAAAGTTCAAACGATAGAGGTTGGCTTGAAGGGCTTCAAGTGTTTCTCCGTGCGCCCAATGGTCCGGGAAGTTCGGCAGATAACCCAGCCACTGCTTCTCTTCATCCAAGTAGTAGCATTTGATCGCTTGCATCGGTACTCCATCCTTCCGCTGAGCGGACGGTTCGTCACCGTACGGGCTCATTCCAACACGCGATTTCGTATCAGCCAACCAGCCTTTCCGAGAGCATCTCCCTGGCCGCGTTCATACGACGCACAAGCTTGTGACACGTTCTGCAGAAAATAAGATCATGGGAAATCGAAGTTCGTGGTCCTCAACGATTGCTGATCATCGCAAACATCAGCTCTTCAACTCGTGCACGGCGCTTGCTCTGTGCGCGCGACATGGGGCGAGGCAAGGTGGGTGTGTGACTATGAGACCGAGCGTGCTCTTCCGTATCGGACTGCTGATAGGGGCCTTGATCTTGGAGTAGTTCAGATTCTTGATGCTGGCCCGTGAGCTCTTGGTGCAGCTGCCACAGCTTCACTTGCAGTTCTTCGAACGACTCACCCTGGACTTCGTACTCGGGGTAGCCTTCCAGGTAGCCGCGCCAGCCGTTGTCGTCTTGCCAGAGAATGTATTTTGACGAACGCATTTGGAAAGTATAGCCGGACATTTTATATGCGCAAGTGAAGAGGGGAATTGATGTCCGGTGGTTGAGAACTGCTCGGGTATAAATAAATCAATGACTTGAGTGGTTGGTTTCATCACAACCCAATCTATTGTGATCATAGTACGGTGTCGGCGCATCCCACTGATGCAACGGAAGCCAATTCATCAAGGATCCCCTCAAACCAACTGCTGGTCGTTCTTTATTAAGGCATCGGAAACAGCAACGCTGTCATGCCTGTTGAGGAACAACCCAGGTCTCATCATCGTTCTGGAAAAGTAAGGGATGTGGTGTGGCAACGATCTCTCGATCGCCGACGTTGAGTATCTGATGGTGCAGGCTACTGTTCATTTCTCTTGAAATGATCGACAAGAATAACGGGGACGGTTACATTTCGAAACAGGTATCCGGAATTTCCGATTGAGTACGCTGCTCACGTCAACCAAGGAGCTACATGATGATGCCGACCCACACACCCACCGATGAAGAGTTGAAGAATCAGGTGATCAGGCAAGTGCTGGCGGGAGATACGGCGGGAGCGCAACAGACGGCGAACGAGATTGCGGACACACGATATCTGCGAGACGCTTGGCAGATGATGCTCTTCGTCGAGTCGGAACGGGGGAATGTGCAGGCTGTGAAACACACGATTCTTTCCTGTCCCGATCCGTCACTATTAGCCAGTCATTTCTATCTGGAGCTCCCGCAACTCTTTCTCAAAGCCGGAGATCGCTCCGGGGCCGTTGAGATTGCGAAGGCGATGGGTAACGCGGGGGTCCTCCCGCTCATCGGCATCGCCGCTCATATGGCACAAGACGGAGATATGCTCGGGGCTCACGACGCACTCTCCCACATAGAGGATGAAGACCTGAGAGCCATGATTCTCGGCAAGGTGATTGCTTATCAGCCGAGGATTCAGCGACTTGATGGAATCAATCAAGACGAAGACCAAGCTTCGGAGGACGATTCACTGGCAGCCTGACCGTTCCTACATCAGCATCTCTCTGCTCAGTGGGCTCTCGTCCTATTCCTCAGGACGGCTTCCCCCGCGGGCATGCTGCGACTGCCGACAGGGATCTGTTCACTCCTGGTTCTTGTTCGACCGGCTCGACTTGCCTATAACTGCTCATCTATACTCCCTTCGCGCTTGGTCTGGATCACTATTCTATCCCTCTGATTTGCCTCCCCGTGAATGATCTGACTCGACAGCTCAAGGAACGGTTCGGGTTTTCGGCATTCCGACCTGGTCAGGAAGAAGTCATTCGCGCCGTGTTGGCCGGGCGCGATGTCATGGCGGTCATGCCGACAGGGCAGGGCAAATCCCTCTGCTACCAACTGCCGGCGACCATTCTACCGGGACTGACGCTGGTCATCTCGCCGCTCATCGCGTTGATGCAGGATCAGGTGACGGCCATGAAGCAGCGCAAGATCGCGGTTGCGGCGTTTCACTCCGGACTCACTGGGTTGGAAAAGAGTCTCGTACTGGAGGATCTCCAACAGCGACGAGTGCAACTGCTCTATCTTGCACCGGAACGGATGCAGCATGAAGGATTTCTCCGCCTGTTACGGACTCTCTGGATCTCGTTGTTGGTCGTCGATGAAGCGCACTGTATTTCCCAGTGGGGCCATGATTTCAGACCCGACTATCTGAAGATCGGCCGGCTGCGCCAGGAGCTCACGAATCCTCCCTGCCTGGCCTTGACGGCGACGGCCACGGCTCGTGTGCAGACGGATGTGTGCCGGCGGCTGTCGCTTCAGGATCCGTTCAGATTGGTCGCCGGATTTCGGCGGAAGAATTTAGCGTTCTCGGTCCATCACTGTCAGAACCTTCGAGACAAACTTGACCGAGTAGACCGACTGGTTCGCGAGACCGGGACTGGTACCATCCTCATCTATGGCGCGACCCGTCGGACGGTGGAGGAGGTGGCGGAGTGGCTGGGGCAATCCCATCCGTCGGTCGGCTACTACCATGCGGGTCTGTCGGATGACGCCCGGCGTCTCGTGCATCAGGATTTTCGCCGAGGGGCCGTAAGAATCCTCGTGGCGACGAATGCCTTCGGGATGGGGATTGATAAGCCGGATGTCCGACTGGTCGTCCATTTCGACATTCCAGGAAGCATAGAGTCCTATTACCAGGAGGCCGGTCGCGCAGGACGGGACGGCCTACCGGCGGCCTGTGTGTTGCTGTTCCATGAACGGGATGTGGCCACGCAGGAATATTTCGTTTCGCAGGCCTCCAAGGATGCCGACGGCGCTGAACGTGCGGGGCGTATGACGACGCTCTTACAAGAATTACTGGGGTATGTGTCAGCCTTGAAGTGCCGACAGCTTGCGATTCTGGAATATTTTAGTGATCAGGCTGAGATCGCCCTGGGCCGTTGCGGCCTCTGTGACCGCTGTGTGACGCCGGCGCGACAACCAAGCCGGAAGGTTCCACAAGGACATGCGATCGCACAGGCCATCCTGGATACCGTGGTCTGGTGTGGAGGACGGTTCGGGTTGGGGCGGATCGTCGATATTCTTCGCGGAAGCCGGTCGAAGGTGCTTGCGGCGTACGGTGCGGCAGATTGTCCGACGTACGGGACCTGTCGAACGGAGGGGAAACCATCGGTCACCAGTCATGTGAAAGCTCTCGTCAGCTCGGGATACCTGCGGGTTGAAGGAACGGA
>JAMXAU010000209.1 GCA_024281365.1 Nitrospira sp. | reverse complement strand
TGGCTGATGACACGCCAGTCTCGATCGGTTTCATGACGCCGACTGAGAGGCCACGCTTTTTTAGATGAAGCGCGAGCGCAGCCGCCACCACTGTCTTTCCGACGCCAGTGTCAGTACCGGTTATGAATATGCCGTGGTTCATGGGTACGAGCGGACGACGTATAGCTTGAGAGAATTAACCCTTTGCTGCACATAAGCTCTGGTGGTCAGCTATAGGGCAGTAAGTTATTTGTTGTTCGCTACAGATGTCGACTATCGCAATTCCACACTTGTCCTGATACATCTTTAAGCTGAGCCAGTCGGACTATGGTTCCCGTCACTTCCTCGATAGCGGGGGATCGGCGTAGGGCATGATCTGGCCATCCGCTTCCTTCGGGGAAGATGCCCTCGGTTAAGTCAGTTTTCTGCCACCCAGGTAACAGGAGATTCACTCGGATGTTCTGCGGGCCCCATTCGAGAGCAGCCGTCTTGACCAGTCCGATGAGGCCGGCCTTTGATGTCGCATAGGCACTCTGGCCGGTGGCTCCATGAAATCCTGTGTGGGAACCGATCACGATGATCGAGCCTCCCCCACGAGCGAGCATGAAGGGAGCTATGGTGCGAAGACAGTAAAAGGTTCCTGTCAGATTGGTCGCAATCACATCAGTCCAGACTTCTTCTGAATGGCGCACGAGCAAATGGCGTTGCCCGATTCCCGCATTGCAGATCAAGACCAATGGGCCGGACACCTGATTGGAAAATCGGTCGATCATGATCTGAACCGATGACGCGTCTCGAATATCGGCTTGGTATATCTCGCCGGTTCCGCCAGCACTGACCACCTGTTCTAACGTCGTCTTCGCTGCTGATTCGTTCTGAGCATAGTGGACTCCCACATACCAACCGATCGCTCCAAAGGCTTGGCTAATCGCACGCCCGATTCCGCCGGATGCTCCAGTAATGAGGACGGCAGGGCAATCAGCTTGTTCCCTTCGATGACCGGTTACAGCTGGTGCCGAAGATGTTTGATGTTCCATATCTAATGAAGATTATGCGGTGAGAGGCTGGTCAAGGCAAGCATGAGGTCTGTCTTAACAAGAGCACCCATCGGCTTGCCGCTCTCGGGAGTCCTATGGTACGGTCACAGCCTCTCTTCTGGAGTACACATGATGGCGAAACGAGGATTTGTTTTCAGTCAGGTATGGGCGGCGGGACTCTGCTTGCTGGTAGGTCTATTGGCCTGGTCTGGGCTGTGTGGAGCGGAAGAGTCAGTCACCATTTCGAAGTCTGAGGAGTATTTCCCTGATACGCTCGGCAGTCGGTGGACCTATCGTGGGCAGATCAGCGAGGGCCCGTTGCAGACGATCGAGCGGAAGTTTTTTGAGAATGTCTCCACGGTCTCCGGAACTAAGACCCTCAAGGGGGTGGCTGTGACCGTGTTTCACGACACGAATCCTGGCAATCATGGAGAGTCGGATAGTTTTTATCGTCGGGATGTGGTCGGTATTGTCTATTATGGATCCGAGCCGGGTACGCCGCTGGAGAAACAGATTACTCCCTATCAGATTTTCCGGTTTCCGCTCAAAGTCCCGTCGTCGTTCCAACAGTTCGATCGAACAGGTCTCGATTTTGGGAGCGACATAGATCGTGACGGAACGGACGAAACGGTGGATACGCAGGGGTGGAGCAAGGTGATCAGTCGGGAACCCATCACGGTGCCGGCCGGAACGTTCCAGGATGCGGTTAAAGTCGAAGCGCGTATGAACATGCGCATTCACCTGTCCGGCAGTCAACACACCGTTTCAGGTATCGATGTGATGACGGCGTGGTTTGCCAAAGGGGTCGGCCTCGTGAAATATGCGGAGCGCCAGGAACTGTCCGCCATTAAAGAAGACCGTGGTGTGGTGACGGAGATCACGGAAGAGCTAGAAGAGTACGAAATAAAATCTGCGAAGGCTCACTGAGGCGACTCGAATCCTCGACGGAGGGTGTTCTCACTTGTGATGCGGGTGATCATGAATTGGGTCAAGTAGTCTTCCCCGCCTGCCTTTGCTCCTACCCCTGAAAAGCGGTGTCCACCGAAGGGTTGCCGAGTAACGAGCGCTCCGGTGATTGGGCGGTTTACATAGAGGTTCCCCACATCGAATTGCTGACGAGCCATCTCGAGATTCGCGGGGCTCCGTGAGTAGACTCCACCGGTTAGGGCATAGCTGGTCGCGTTGGCCATCTCTAACGCCTCCGCCATGGTCCTCGCGTTCATGACCACCAACACCGGACCGAAGATTTCTTCCTGCGCCAACCGATCATCCGGCCTGACGTCGGCGAACACCGTCGGGCCTACGAACAACCCCGGTCTCTCTGTCGTGCGGCGAACGATCACTCGGTGAGTCGCCATGCCCAGGCTGATGAATTCCTCGATACGCCGCTGTG
>JAMXAU010000019.1 GCA_024281365.1 Nitrospira sp. | reverse complement strand
CGATTAAAAGTTTTTGAAACGGAGCCACAGGTAGGGGGAACAAGATCTTGCCTCCTCCCCCTGCCTTCGAACGCAGCATAATTCTACACTTTGACGGATACGAACAATGAATTCCCCCGCCGATTGATCAGAATCAGGACGCTGGCTCCTTTCTTGAAATCTGCGGAAGCCATTTCAAAATCTTTGACAGACTTGATCGGTCGCCGATTCATTTCTTGGATCACGTCGCCCGCAGAAAGACCGGCCCTCTCGGCACCGCTGTCTGGATCAACCCTTGTCACCACAACACCCTGCGTTCCTTGCAATCCAAGCTGTCTTGCCTGATCTTGATCTAACTCCTCAACCACAAGGCCCGACAGCGCATCGTCTGCACCTCCGTGTTGCACCTTCGCAACTTTGGAGTCGTCCGGCTGCTCACCGACCCTGACGGTCACCTCACGTTCATGTCCATCACGAATGACGGTGAGCGTCACTCTGGCACCAACGGTGGTCCGCGTGACAAGTCGTTGTAACGCGACACCATCTTCTACGGAAGTACCTTGATAGCTGACGATCACATCCCCCTGCTTGAGACCAGCCTGCTCCGCAGGACTCCCTGCTTTCACATCACTGATCAACGCGCCTTTCGCATCCTTGAGGCCGAATGCCGTGGCGAGATCCTGGTTCAATCCCTGAAGCCCAATCCCAAGATATCCGCGCACAACCTTCCCGGACCTTATCAGACTCTCATAAATCGGTTTCGCCATCGTGGTCGACACGGCAAACCCGACACCCTGATACCCTCCCGTCTGGGAAAAGATCGCCGTGTTGATGCCTACCAGCTCCCCTTTCGTATTCACCAGTGCACCACCTGAGTTGCCTGGATTAATGGCAGCATCCGTCTGAATAAAATCCTCGTACTGGGTGATGCCCATTTGGCCACGACCCACCGCGCTCACGATCCCAAGTGTCACGGTGGAATTGAGTCCAAAGGGGTTGCCGACCGCCAAGACATACTCACCGACCTGCAGACTTGACGCATCACCCCAGGTCACGGTCGGAAGATGGCCGGCGTTGATCTTGATTACGGCGAGGTCACTCTTCGGATCCACTCCGATGATCTTGCCCCGAAATTCACGCTTGTCGGGAAGTGTGACGCTCACCTCACGGGCCTGGGCGATCACATGATTATTGGTCACGATATAGCCATCCGGCGAAATGATCACACCAGATCCTTGCCCTCTCCGAGGTGCGCGGTGGTCAAATGGGTCGCCAGGTCGCCGACCACGAGGTCCGAATGGTTTCCCAAAGAATTCCTCCATTCGCTCTCGTAGCTCGTCAGGGACAGGGGAACCGTCGGCCACATTCTCCGTCATGACCGTCGTAATGTTCACGACCGCCGGAGTGACTCGCTTCGCAACGTCTGTAAAGCCTGGCGCCGGTGAAACAACGGCGCCAGCCGGAGTGCCCTGTGACAGAGCCGTGGATGCATCGGACGGGGTGAGTGAGTGGCTGGCCCAGAATAATGCTCCGCTCACAAGGCCGATTCCGAGAATAGAACCGATGGTACGACGGGGATGTGATGGCATGATTCCCTCCTTCATCACGCTAAGGATCACCTGCTCAAGGCTCTCGGAACTGATCTCTGCGCAACCTGTTGTTCGAGATCGAGTACTAGAACTACCAACCGGTGATGAGAAGGAGATTAATCGAGGATTAAACGTGGCTAAGCTGGCAAAGTCGAAAGCGGCAGCACAACCGTAAAGGTCGATCCCTGGCCAAGCGCACTCTTGACCTCAACCCGTCCCTTATGAAGGTCTGCGATCCAGGCGCAGATAGCAAGGCCGAGTCCGGTTCCCTTCTTGGTATGGGCGCGAGCCACATCCGTGCGGAAGAAGCGTTGGAAGATCTTTTTGTGATCAGCCTCGGCGATGCCAATTCCATGATCAGTGATGGAAAGCCGGGCTTCTTGTCCGTCTTTCAACAACGAGATTTCAACCTTGCCGCCGGAGTTCGAATACTTCATCGCGTTCTCCACGAGATTCAGCAGCAATTCCCGAAGCCGCAGGTCGTCCCCTTGAACAATGACCGGCATGACCGTTCCAAGCACCACTTCGATATTCCGCTCATGTCCCAGTAGCTTCGCCTGACGATGGACGTCTTCCACTAACGACTGCAGGACCACCGGCATGGACTCGACCTTCACCTCCCCCATATCGGCACGGGAGAGGAACAACAGTTCATCCACGATGCGGGTCATCCGATCAATCTCTTCGAGGTTGCTCTCCAGCACCGCCTTGTAATCCTCGAGCGGGCGAGATTTCCTGAGCACCAGATCTGTTTCGCCCTTCATCACGGTCAGGGGCGTTCTCAACTCGTGCGACGCGTCGCTGGTAAATTGACGGATTTGGCGGAACGAAGCATCCAACCGGCCGATCATGTTGTTGAAGGTGGCCGCAAGACGCCCGATCTCATCATGAGCCCCAGGCATACTGAGTCGCTGACTGAGATCTCCTGCGGCAATCCGCTGTGCAGCCAGCGTAATCCTATCGACTGGGCGGAGGGCCCGCCCAGCCAGGAACCAGCCCCCAGCCAGCGACACGGCCAACGCAATAGGGATCGCCACCAGAACCAGGACGAGGAATCGATGGAGCGTCTCTCCGACTGACTCCATCGAGGTCCCGACCTGCACGATGTATAATAGATTGCCTCGATACATGATCGGCATGGAAATCAACCGCAAGGGAGGCTCCTTGGGATACTTGGCCGACTCATAAATACTCTGCCCGGCAAACGCGGCGTCGAGGGCCGTCCGGCTCAGTGGAACCTCGTGTTGTTTGATGTTCGGGGAGCGAATCGTGATGGTGCCGGAAGGGCTGAAGATCTGGAAGAACTTATCGATTCGCGTCAGCTCCGGAAACTGAGAGAGCAGTACCTCTTCATCGATCAGAGGAAGAAATCCGTTCGTTTCGAGCAAGCGTACGGCCGTCGTCGCCGTGTCCTCCAACGATTCATCAACGGTGTCGCGGAGATTTCTTGCCGTGATGGCATAGAGAACCACGGAGAACACGATCAGGACCAGGGCAAGCACGGTCCCATACCAGAGGGTCAACCGGACACGTAGCGGCATCAGCTACCTCCTGACCAATGAACGCGAACGAGATTCGCGGTGCAGTCTTGGTACCGGTGTCGAACCTCTGGAGTCGCGATGTGGGCTGGGGCCACATATCTCCGCACCCTGCTAGTCGGCCTTCAGCATATATCCGCTTCCCCTGATGGTATGGATCAATTTCTTCGTCCGACCTCGGTCAATCTTGTTTCGGAGATAGTTCACATAGACGTCGATGACATTCGTAAACGTATCGAAGTCTTGATTCCATACGTGCTCGGAGATCATCGGTCGGGTGAGGACCCGACCGGTATGACGCATCAGGTATTCCAGCAAGGCATACTCTTTCAGCGTCAGATCAATGCGTTGCCCGCCTCGTGTCACCTCACGCGTCGCCGGATTGAGCAACAAGTCGTCGACCTGGAGCACTCCCGGACTTTCCGTTGCGCCACGGCGCAGTAAGGCACGAACCCGCGCCAACAGCTCATCGATGGCAAAAGGCTTCGTGAGATAGTCATCGGCACCGGCATCCAGCCCTTTGACTCTCTGATCGATCTGCGATTGAGCAGACAGAATCAGCACCGGCGTTTGGATCCGTTCACGACGAATATTCTTGAGCACATCCAACCCGGACATGCCCGGCAACATGACATCAACAACCAGGAGATCATAGTCGGTCGCTAATGCCATCTCCAATCCCTTCGCCCCGTCTTCACAGAGATCGACGGCGTAGCTTTCTTCTTCCAAAGCCCGCTTGATGAAGCAACCGACTTTGGTTTCGTCTTCGAGGACAAGCACCCGCATACCCACTCCTACAAAGATTGATCAGGGAGCTGATTATACCAAACGACGCACCATGAATCTTGGAGCTCAAGAAACCCGGCGGAAAGCCTGATTCACCTGCGTCGACAGGCTCGACATAGGCAAGAGGGCAGAGGATGACAGGGCCCTACCTCACGGAGACGGGTGGAGTAGCACAGCTAGCCCACATTATTCATGACGGTTTGTCATGAAACCACCAAGACGCTATGCGAGACGGGTACGCGGAGCGCCGAGGGACCGAGGCATACTTGTCTTGTTTGTCAAGCCGCCACTTCCGCTGTGGACTGCCACCGCGTCCCATGATGCACCATCGCATTGAGAATCGTCAGCAGCTTCCGCATCGCCGCGACCAGCGCGACCTTCATGAATTTACCGGCTGCGCGCAGACGCTGATAGAAAGCCCGGATGCTGGGGTTCCAGCGCGTGGCCACGAGCGCGGCCATATCCAGGGCACGATGGACGGTCGCGCGCCCACCCCAGATGGTCCGCTTCCACGCCACCGTCCGCTGTCGCGATTAAAGGGGGCCACGCCCACCAACGCCGCAATCTGCTTGCGATTCAATGTCCCCAACTCCGGCAGCTCGGCGAGTACCGTGCGACTCATTACTGGGCCGATCCCGGGACACTCCGCAAGAGATCTTCACGCGCCCGCCACACGGGACTCTGCTCAATCCTCTCATCGAGGTCCTGATCCAGCCCGCCCAGTTCGGCGGTCAACCAGCGCAGATGGACCCGAATTCGCTTTTGCACGGAGGGTGCCGTCCGCTCCAGACGCATCTGCTCGGCATGCTGCATCACCAGCACTTGGCGGCGCCGAGCCAGCAGCGCTGCCAACTCCTCCGTCTGGGGATTCGGGAGCGCCCGTTCTGCAGGCTGGATGACCTCCGCAAAATGAGCCAAGACCTGTGCATCGAGCGCATCGGCTCTTCCAACCGGCCCGTCGCCTTCTTGCAAAGTCCCGAACCTGGCGCGGATTAACCACGATCACAGGCAACGCGGCTTCCACCAGCGCGCGCACCAGGGACCGTTCGATGCCCCCGGTCGCTTCCAGCACAATCCGCGTCGGCCGCAACTGACTCAGTCGGGTGATCACCGCGGTGATCCCTGGAGGTGTCATACGGCACGCGGGAGGGGCTCGCCGGACGGCCGCACCGCGATGTCCAGGTGAGCCTTCGCCACATCAATTCCGACTACAACCGAGGGTGTCTGCATCGCCGCCTCCGTGGTGAAGCCCATCCTTGTCCTCATGCGGGCTTGCTAGCCCTGGCAACTGTTCGGGCTTGTGGACTGAGGAATGCGACGACCTGGCTCGGCCACGGTCTCATCGGACCGAAGGCATATCGATCTGCCGCATTCCAAAGACCTCATGTACCACAATTCCAAGATACAAGGCATACTTGAAACAGTATGTCGAGGTCACGAGGGGCGAGCCTGCCCGCCTGGCTGCAGCGCAACCGCAGCCAGGCTTGTCGCAGCGGCGTATCGGTGGTTGCAGTAAAAGCGCTCATGAATCATGCGGGCTAGGTGGAGTCGCCGGGGAAGGTCTGTTCCACAGAGGTAATCATAGGTTTCCCGTCACGGATCGTAAACACTAGGGTCTCTTCGCCTTCTGCCTTGAATTCGTGATTGGCCGGTCTGAGGGTCTCAATGGACTTGAAAGACACCTTGGCACTTCGTTCATCCGCAGCCAACGAGACCGATGTATTCGTACGCGTGAAGTCGTGGTCGCTTGGGAAGGCGAACGCCATGGCTAGCGTCTTGCGATAGTCGTCCCTGGTCAGCAAGGCTGTTTGCTGTTGCGGACCTTGCTTCAGATGGATGGTGATCGTTGCGTCATACGAAATATGACGGAGGACGCCCTCGACATCTTTTCTCCGGACGGCCTCGTCGAGAACTCCGAGAAGCCGATCGATTCCTTCACGAGTGAGGCGCACATCCCCCGGCCTGGAGTTCGACTGATGCTCCGTCAGCGATGCAGTTCGTTGACTATGGGGTGCCAAGAACGTGGTCGGTAGCCCTAGGCCGTTGAAGATCACGTATCCGCCTATGGCCAAGAGGCCGAGAGCCAGTGTGATCATGAGGGCTGTTCCCTTAAAGGAACGATCAGTGGATGGCTTTCCAGAATCCTGACTGGAGCTTCGACTTGTGGCGGTCATGGTCAACGCTCCGAACTCGATTGATCACCTCACCATAGCGTGAATTCTTCAAAAAGCAACGAAAGATCGAGGCCATGCAGGCTCATCTCTTTGGGGAATGAACCGAATAGTTCCTGAAGTTGAACATGGACCTCACATGTGGTCGCGCAGTGCTCCCCGTCGCTGAACTTTCTCCATTAACGAGCGGATCAGACCGCTTGGCAATGGGGTGATCCCATGGTAGGCTGCGCGGTCAACGCGGCGAAGGGTACGTCTTGCACTAGTGGTGGTCTCAAAAACCGAACAGAGGATGGATGACTTCATGAACAGTCCGACATGGCTTCAACCGACGGATGACTTTGTACATCGACACCTTGGTCCTACCGATGCAGACATTCAAGAGATGCTGGCTACTTTAGGCCACCAGTCGCTTGATACATTAGTCGATACGACCGTTCCATCTGATATCCGTCTTCGGCAAGCCCTGGACATTCCCAACGGTGAGGGCGAGCAAGCCGTTCTCACGCGACTCAAGGAAATCGCAGCCCAGAACAAGGCCTATCGGTCGCTGATCGGCATGGGATACTACGACTGTGTCACGCCTGGGGTGATTCAACGGAACATTCTCGAGAATCCGGCTTGGTATACGCAGTACACTCCATACCAAGCTGAAATCTCACAAGGTCGATTGGAAGCGCTTGTCACCTTTCAGACCATGGTCGGGGACCTGACCGGTCTTCCGCTGGCCAATGCGTCTCTGTTGGATGAAGCAACGGCGGCCGCTGAGGCGATGGCGATGTGCTACGCGATCGCCCGCCATGACGGTCAGGAACGCCATGAGTTCTTCGCCTCACGCGACTGCCATCCACAAACTCTCGCTGTGCTACAGACAAGGGCTGAACCCCTGGGCATCGTCCTCAAGACGGGCGTCCCCTCGGCCGCTGATTGTGCGCGCCCAGGGCTGTGCGGCATCCTCCTGCAGTACCCTGCCACGGACGGTTATGTAGGCGATTTCAGTGCGTTGGTGACCCAGGCTCATGAGGCTGGAGTTCTGGTCGTCGTATCCACCGATCTCCTCGCACTCACGATACTCCGCTCACCCGGAGAATTCGGCGCCGATATTGCTGTCGGCTCGACTCAACGGTTCGGCGTCCCCATCGGCTTCGGTGGACCCCATGCCGCGTTCCTGGCGACCAAAGAAGAGTTCAAACGGCAGATCCCTGGTCGACTCGTCGGCGTCTCAAAAGATGTCACCGGCAAACCGGCCATCCGGCTCTCACTGCAAACACGCGAGCAACACATCAGACGGGAAAAGGCCACGAGTAACATCTGTACCGCTCAGGTCTTGCTGGCGGTGATGGCAGCCATGTTCGCGGTCTACCATGGGCCGGATGGGCTGCGTCGCATCGCGGAACGGGTCCATGGCCTGACGTTGTTGCTCGCGGAAGGCCTGCGTCGCCTTGGATTCGAGGTGTTGCCCAAGGTCTTTTTCGATACGATTCGACTCCCAGTTTCCAAGTCCCAAGCCGAGCAGATCGTTGCGAGGGCGGAGACACACGGAATCAATTTCCGACAGTACAAGGACGGCTCCATCGGTCTGTCGCTCGACGAAGTCAGCTCCGAGCAGGAGGTGCATCGCCTCCTACAGATCTTCGTCGGCCATGACAAGTTGCCGTTCCGCCTCTCGGACCTTGCTTCCTCTGTTGATCTGAAATACCCCGCTCCATTGACGAGAAGCAGTCCGTATCTCACGCATGAGGTATTCCACCGCTATCACTCTGAACACGAAATGCTCCGTTACCTCTATCGACTGCAGGCGCGCGACCTCTCACTCGTGCACTCAATGATCCCGCTGGGTTCCTGCACGATGAAGCTCAATGCGACATCAGAAATGCTGCCCGTAACCTGGCCCGAGTTTGCCCGTCTGCATCCGTTTGCCCCGGTTGACCAAACCCGTGGCTATCAAACCCTGTTCCGTCAACTGGAAGGGTGGTTGGCCGAGATCGCAGGATTTTCGGCATTTTCGCTTCAACCGAATGCGGGCTCACAGGGCGAATACTCCGGCTTGATGGTGATCCGAGCCTTCCATCGGTCAAAGGGTGAGGGACACCGGGATGTCTGTTTGATCCCTGTCTCAGCCCACGGGACAAATCCAGCTAGCGCCGCCATGGTCGGCATGACCGTGGTCGTCGTCGCCTGCGATCGGAACGGAAATGTGGATGTCGCGGATCTGGAAACCAAAGCGGCTCAATACCGAGACCGATTGGCGGCCCTGATGCTGACCTATCCCTCTACCCATGGAGTGTTTGAGGCCAGCGTTCGGCGCATTTGCCAAATCGTCCATACCCACGGGGGACAGGTCTATATCGACGGAGCCAATATGAATGCCATGGTCGGCCTCTGCCGTCTCGGCGATATTGGAGCCGATGTCTGCCACCTCAATCTCCATAAGACGTTTTGTATTCCCCATGGCGGCGGAGGACCGGGCGTGGGACCCATCGGTGTCGCGCAGCACCTGGTCCCGTTTTTACCAGGGCACCCCGTGGTCAAGCTTGGTGGCCCACAGACCATTGGCCCCGTGTCGGCGGCCCCGTTTGGCAGTCCAGGCATTCTTCCGATCTCCTGGACGTATATCGCCATGATGGGACGTGAAGGCCTAACCAAGGCAACACAGGTCGCCATTCTCAATGCGAACTACATGGCCAAACGCCTGGAAAAGCACTACTCCATCCTGTACCGCGGAGAGTCAGGATTGGTGGCGCATGAGTTCATTTTGGATCTGCGCGAATTCAAAGAGAGCGCCGGTGTCGAGGCGATGGATGTCGCCAAACGACTGATGGACTACGGTTTCCATGCACCGACCGTGTCGTTCCCCGTAGCCGGCACACTCATGGTCGAACCGACTGAAAGCGAATCAAAGCAGGAACTCGATCGTCTCTGCGAGGCGCTCATCTTAATCCGCGCCGAAATTCAGGAGATCGTCGACGGCCGCCAGCCACGGACCCACAATGTGCTGAAGAACGCACCCCATACCGCCGCTGTCGTGACCGCCACGGAATGGAAGCGACCCTATAGCCGCGAACAAGCAGCGTTCCCCGCCTCTTGGGTCAAGCACAGCAAGTTCTGGCCGAGTGTCAGCCGCATCGACGAGGCTTACGGCGACCGCCATCTCGTCTGTAGTTGTCCGCCGATAGAGACGTATCAGAACTAGCAGAACCCCCTGTACTAGGTCCGAACCCTGGCTGGTTTACCAGCCAGGGGCTTCGTTTATGCCTCTCCTTGCCTGATTTTCCAAACAAGCAGTAGAGTACAGAGGATTCATCTCTGAGGGGGGCATCCTATGAGTGACATTGGACGTCGAGGCTTTCTGGTCAGGAGTGGCTTGGTGTTAAGTGCAGCGCTGCTGGCCGGTACCCACAGTCACACCCATGCCGAACCACAAGCTTCACGAAGGAAACCGGAGAACTGGGACGAGATTCGCGCTCAGTTTCCTCTCTCTCCACAGCTTATCCACTTGGCCGCGTTCTTCCTTGCTTCCCATCCCACCCCGGTACGAGAAGCGATCCAACGACATCGAGCCGGCCTGGATGCCGATCCGATCGGCTATTGGTTTGAACATGAAGAGAAACAGGAGGCGAAAGTCCTCCTGGCGGCAGCCGAGTATCTGGGAGCCAATCCCACCGACATCGCCCTGACCGACAGCACGACGATGGGGCTGGGGCTTCTCTACGGTGGTCTCAAGCTTGGCAACGAGCAGGAAATTCTGACAACGACCCACGACCACTATTCGACGGAAACTGCGCTGCATCTTCGCGCCAAACGGACTGGCGCCATGGTACGACCGATTCACCTCTATCGTTCACTCAAGACCGTCTCTCGCGATGAAATCGTCGAATCGCTGCGAAAGGGCATCACCCCGATGACGCGCATTGTGGCCGTCACCTGGGTGCATTCCAGCACGGGCCTCAAACTGCCGATTCATGAGATGGCGCAGGCGATCCAGGCCATCAATCGTTCACGGGATGAACGGGATCGGATCATCTTCTGCGTGGACGGAGTTCACGCCTTAGGGGTTGAAGACTTCCGTGTGGATGAACTCGGCTGCGATTTTCTCATTGCCGGAACCCACAAGTGGATATTCGGCCCACGCGGCACCGGGCTCGTCTGGGGCCATCCGAAGGCCTGGCCGATCGCCAGGGCAACGATCCCAACGTTTAGCAGTCAAGCCTATGACCTCTGGATGGAGAACAAATCCTCGAAGGACCTCCCACAATCCGTTCATATGACTCCTGGCGGGTTCCACTCATTTGAACATCGCTGGGCATTGGATGAAGCCTTTCTATTTCATCAGACCATCGGGAAGTCCAAGGTGACGCAGCGGATCTATGAGCTCAACCAGCAGTTGAAACAGGGCTTGGCAGCCATGCCCCAGGTGACCCTTCACACGCCAATGTCGCAGGAGCTATCAGCCGGGATCGTCTGTTTTGAGGTAGCGGGAATGTCACCGCGCCAGGTCGTGGAGAAGCTCCGGCAACGTACCATCGTCGGCAGCGTGACACCCTACGCCACGAAATACGCCAGGCTTGCACCGAGTATCATCAACTCAGCAGAAGAAATAGACACGACCTTACGAGTAATCAACGAACTCCGCGCCGCATAACAATCATGCTGTGATGGTCAAGGAGGACGGCAACGGTGCTAGGAAATATCATGAACGAGACAAAATCCAATGGAGCTGGCTAGATATACATGGAGAAACGAATTACGAAAGGCTTTAAACTCGAAGTGGTGTGACGTCAGATAATTATGAGGAAGGTTCTATTTCTCACCACACTTCTTAAGCTGCGATTCGAGGCACTGCTTGGTCAGCCCTTCGGCTTTCTGAATCTCATCCGGCGTCATACGCTTCGCCATATGGTCCCGGTCCTTGATGATCTCCGTTTTTGACCCGCCGGTCGACGACTCCCCGCGACGCTGTACCAGACATAGGCCTGTACTCTTATCTGCTGAACCCCTTGCCCCTTCGCATACATCTGAGCGAGTTCATTTTGCGCCCCGGCGTGGCCTTGCCCCGCCGCCATGCGATGCCATTTCAAAGCCGTCTGGTAGTCTTGCATCACGCCCATTCCACTAGCATACAGGAGTCCGAGATTGTACTGCGCCCGCACATCGCCTTTTTCCGCTCGTGGAGAGAAGAGTCCCGCGGCGCCTCGATAGTCGCCCCGCTTTAACGCCTCGTAGGGTTCTTCCCCAGCCAGCGGAATCGATCTCTGAGGGACTACTTTCTTTGGGTCCCCAGTCAGCGGTTCCACCGCCATTGCGATCGCCACAGTGCTGAGGCTCAAGACTCCCACGAGCAAAAGTCGTCTCATTATGTTCCCACCTTTCAACCTGGTCATCTATCGTGAAGCCGACCGATTTGTCAGAGGTAATCTGATAGCGGCTCCTAGAGCCTTCATATGCTCCGCAAGTGGAACCCTCAAGACACAATTCATTGTTGTCGAACCTGACCGACCTGTCATCAAAATACCATTTCTGGGTTTGAGGATGATACGTGGAACGTTTTAAGAATTAGTGATCGGCTGGCAGTGAGTCACCACCGGCGTTACGCAGGATAGGTTTCATCATTATTAGGGAAGGAATGCCCCGAACAGGTGTCGCTGGGTCAAGAATAGACGCTTGAGACGACCCCATCCGTCTTCAAATCTCGTCTTCTCCTGTTTTCTCATCTATTCGTGAAAAGCGCGGAACAGATACGCCTTCCTTCTCGACACTCTCAGTAAACATGGCAAGGGGTCTTATCCAGAGGCCTCGATCGCCATACAAGGCCCGGTACACGACAAACTGCTCTTCCGTTTCTGAATGTCTAGAAACCCCCAAGACTTCATACTGCTGACCTTTATAGTGACGGTAAACTCCGGGTGAGACCACGATCAACGGTTCCTCATAGGGTGATTAACTGCGTGTTCACTTTACAGTGACGTAACCATTCGGCATAGCCAAACGTCAGAAGGGGGTGTCCACCGGTTTTAAAAAAGGAAACGATGAACTCCCTTGATAGGAGAGGGTGAGGTCTTGTGGTGCCGAAGCCGGGAGTTGAACCCGGACGCCCTTGCGAGCACCAGCTCCTGAGGCTGGCGTGTCTGCCATTCCACCACTTCGGCTCTAGAGGCTGCTGAAAATGGCTTCCACCGTTGTTCTCACATCGCTCGGATCCTCGACGTACTACCCTTCTCGTATCGTACGCCTCGGCCCCTCGCTCGTTGCGGCCTTGGTGGAACCCATTTTGAGCAGCCTGTGCGGAGTTCGACTGCCACCTGAACTATGTGGCCTTTGCGGCTTACTGACGGCCATGCATAAACTCCCCTTGCATGCCATGCCGCGAGACGAGCGATTATCCTGAATTCTCCTCACCCACGTCAAGCAAGCGGTAAGGGAGCAGTTTCCGAAGCGGTCCGGGTGCCTGCCTGAGGCATCACCCATTGCCCGGCTGCAGCGATATCCCGTGGATCGCCGCTGACAATAATGCGTTCACGGACAAGTCCGGCCGCAGCCAGCAGTGACTGCACGGCGATCTGCGGAGCCTCATCGACCATGAGCACATCGAACCGCACACGGCTGAACAACGGGTCAGTCGCGACTCGCGTGGGTGTTGCGGCAACCAGCCGTCGATTCTGGACAAAGGCCTGGCGATTCGGATTCTCCTCAGCCGCGAGGAGTTCTCGAACTTTCTTGGTACCACCGAGTTTCGCGAGATGCTCCTTGAGTTCCTCACACTCCGCACGCTGCCCTCGAGGCACCGCCGCTTCCGGAACAAGTTGCTGAATCCTGCCTTTGGCCACATCGATCTCGCTGTCCAGACGATCCATCTGACTCTGATACAGTGCACGGTACTGCTTGAGCGACTCCACATTTTTTCCAACGGTCTGCATCGCAAGACGTTGAAACAGCGGAAGGGTCTCAAACTCTTTGAGCGTGGTTTCGACGCCAGCCAGCTTGACTTGAAGCTCTCGGAACTGCGTCACCAGACGCCACTCCAGGAGCCGGACTTCGTCCAAATCCTTTTGTTTCGCATCCTTTTGGGCCAGAAACGGGGTCAACTCTCGGAACCGGTCGTACTTCCGTTTCAACGTAGCTTTATCGCCCTGTGATTTAGCGTAGAATTGGTGCATCTGAGCTTCAAAGCTCAGCTCATGAAGATCAAGACCGGCGGCTTGCGATACCAGGGGGAGTTCATATCGCGTCACCCACGTTCTGGGGTTCAATCCGCCCGCCTTCATGGTCCGCCCCACCATCCCGACCAGCTCATCACTGTCGTCATGGCCGGGACTCAGCAACAGGATACGCTTGTTGGCGCGAACCAGGTCCATCGCCAGGCTCCCAAGCCTTTGTCGACGGAGCGCTCGGTCATCGGACCACAGCGTTGTGAAGACGGAGGAATTGGCGGAGAACGTTTCTACTTCCCCAATTGGAATCTGGAGAAGCGCCGCCAACCGCTCGGCCGGCCCAAGGTGGTACAGATTAGGCTTTGCCAGAATCTCTTTCAGGCGGGCCGCTGCCGTCCCAACGAGGCCGGCATGGTCTGGAACCAGGGTGCTAGAAGGGATTTCACTTCCGAGGTGATCGACCAGTTGAACCAGAAGCGACTGCCCCGTTTGCCGCAGTATGATTCCCTCCGTCGTATCCGTATCATCGGCAGGGACGAGGGAAACCGGCAGGTCGATCGACAGCCTGACCTCACCGGGCACGATAAATTCGTACAGATGCAGCCCGCCGGTCGTCCTGACGAGTCGGCCCTGTGATGCCATGGCCGGAGCATCCTGTCCTGTTTCAATCAGACGCGCTTGCTCGGCTTCAAGGTTCACGATCCATGATTCGATCAGCTCCACCGCGGTCATCACAATTCATCCCACCAGTCAGTTCAATCAACAGGCAGACCATGATAAATGCCCCCCATCATGACTGTCCACCGCCTTAGGCTGAAGGTTGCCCTTGTCTTCACAACTCGACCTTGTCTAGAATGGAACCCTTTGTGGAGCTTGTAAGGAGGAGCCTGTGAAGGGGTTGAGATTCGAGCGGATAGCGACAGGACGCCACTACAACGTGGTCTTCCATATCGGCAGCACGTACGTCCCCGTCAGTGATGAGACCATCGACGAACTCAAGGAACAGAGTCTGTTACCGACCGAACGCTTCCTCGACTTCCTCATCGACCGCGTCGGCTATTCCTCCTACCTCAAGGACCAGATCCGCAACGAATTGCAAGCGACGGGCGACCCGACCACCCAAATCACCGTGCTGCAGGGCGCGATTCGGGAGCTGTAGATCTCGTCCCTCGTCGGTCGTGAAGCGTATCTCGTCCAAAACCACTGACTAGAAGCTTTTCTCCTGTTCCTCTTCGGAGATCATCCGGCATCATTCCCTTCAGCTTTCCATCGCGCTCAGCCTAAAAAGGGTCCCCGGTGAGACCCCGAGGCTCAGGGAATGCCTTCAAGACCTGCTGGTCGGTCGTCACCAACGATACCCGAGATCCTGAGCAAGAGCCACGAATTCACAGTCATACGCTGAACAGCCAGAATGCTCCGCAAGGGTGAGTACATGGCGGGAGATCACGCTATATCCCGTCCAGCCAACCATCGCTCTGCTTCGTCGACTATGGCTATGGCTTTTTCCAGTGGCACAAATTCTTTACGAACAGAGGCCGATCAACGCATTCCTAAATTCAGACCGCCATAGCAACGGAACCGCCCATGTGGCATCGCGTCTGAGTACAGCCTCACTATCCTCCGTTCTATCTCCCTGGACATAAAGATAGATCAACAAATTCGTATCGGCCACGATCATGACCGACCGACCACCTTCAGCTCATTGAGAAGGCGATCCGTCAACTTCATCCCTTTCGGAGTTTGGCGAATTGCTCGTGCCCGTGCCAGCAACGTGTCGGCATCGACCGGCACACTCTGTGTCATCTGTTCTAGATAGGAGATTGACTTGAAAATTCAAGCTCCGGTGCTGAGCGGCCGCTTGCTGTTTCAGTCGTCTGACCAACGGCTCTGGAATATTTTTGATGGTCAAGGTCGCCATAAGTCACCTCTGAAGGTTCCAAATCGAATCCGTTATGGATGCTACCCTGAGTAGGAGGATCTCGTCAAGAACGGCTTGTATTTCGCGTTATGCGGATCAGGCGAGCACGGTGGCAGAACCCGGTTCAATCCCCTACCTGCCCCTCCTGGAACAGCTGATTCATAATTTGGTTTCGTTTTTCAGGGTCGCGGTAGTACTTCAGCGCTTTGGTGTAGTTTTCCATCGCGCTTTGGCGTTTGCCTCGGATCGCGTAGATCTCGGCAATGCCGTGATAGGCGCTGGCGTCTTCCTCATTGCACTTGAGTGCCCGGCTGAAAATGTCCGCCGCTTCTTGAAGCCGCTGCTTCCCTAACGCGAGCCACCCGAGGGCAGAGTGGGCTGGGCCAAAGTCCGGATTGGCATTAAGCGCATCTAGATAGCTCCGTTGCGCCAAGTCCAGGCGCCCGCGCGTTTCGTAGAGGCCGCCCAGGGCAAAGTGCACTTCGGCATCCTGGGGGTTCAGCTTCAACGCCGCCTTGTACGATTGCACCGCTGGTTCCATTTTCCCTTGTTCAGCCAGGGCACAACCGAGATTGGAATGCGCGGCTGAGTCGTTCGGGGTAAGCTTGATCACCTCACGGTACTCCTTGATGGCCATCTCCAGCCGCCCCTGGTCTTGGTAGGCCACACCCAGATTCATCCGTGCCGGTGCATAGTCCGGAGCCAGTCGGACCGCTTCACGATACTCTTTGATCGCCATTTCTAGATGGCCGGCCCGTTCGTGGATCTGTGCCAAAAAGTAGTGCGGATAGGCAGATTGTGGAAGCAGTCTTGCGGCTTCTGCGTATGGTCCCATCGATTGTTCGGATTGACCCGACTGGGCGAGAAACAAGCCCTTGACGAGATAGGCATAGCCGCTGTCCCCATGCCGCTTGAGCAGGTCGTTCACCCAGTTCCCCACGGCTGCGATGTGTTCCTGGGCTTCAAGACAGAGGGCATGGGTTTTCCAGGCCTCGGCAAACCGTCCTTGCACGAGGTACACCACATTTCGCGCAAAGAGCGGGCGCGGGTCCTTCGCTCCGTCCGGATCTCGGCTCCAAGCTAGAGACTCGGCAAAGAGGGTGTCCCATGCGCCGGCCATAATGGCGGCTTCGCATTGTTCCTGATGGGTGTGCATGAGCGGTACGAGGATCTTATCGAGTCAGCGCGTCTTCGACATCAGGTGGTATCGCCTGGATTTGTTCGCCGAGGAAGGGAAATTTCTTGGCCAGCTGTTGCTTCATCTGCCAGGCCACCGTTCGGTACGACCAATGGCCTTTCACGCCGGAACGTAGTTTGCTGATATATTCTGCTTCCGCATAGTCCATCTTAAACAAGCACCGGACTTTGAAGCCAAACGGAATGGCGTAGAGTGAAGCTTCTTGGTCCTTCTTCCTCAGCGAGTCGATATCCTGGCGCACGGCATCCATGGCCTGCCGGTACTCCTGATCCAAACCGGCGTCGATCAACGACTGCGGGACATCGTACCCGTGGACCGTCGTGAAGTTCTGTTGCACCTGCTGGCACCGGCGATGGCGGTGCATATCTCGCCAAGCACCAATGTCCATCAAGATATCGAATATGAATGCATAGCCGCTGCGGAACTCTTTGATGAGTTCATCATATGGACCACGCTGTCTGGTGGCCACTTCAATGGTCGCCTGTTTTTCCTTCTCGGTCCATTCTCTCACCACCTCGAGGATCTTGCGATAGGGAGCCTGTGAGACACGATAGAGCAGCGTCGTGACAATTTCATCGAGGGGATATTGGGGGTCAATCAGCTCGACGGGCTCCATGGCTCCCCACGTCCCAGGCTGATCCAACCCCGTGCCGCGTAAGACTTCTTTCGCATAACGAGCGAGATCGGCATACACCGTTTCTTGGTAGACATTCGCCTTTGCATGCCGAGCCAGGGTCGGCGCCAGAGGGTCGCTCAGGCCTCCGCCTGTTTGACCACAGAGCTCGCCCCACAGATTCACCGGCTGACGCTGGCACGCCTCCTTCAAATCCTCCCCGATCGACCGTAACTCCGGGAGTTGAGACGATAGGAGCCGGGTGATCTGTTTCTCTAAGGTCCGGATACTGACGACCTGTCCGACATTGGTCTTTGCCGCAAGGGGAAGCAAGTACCGTGTGACATCGAATGCCCGTGCCGCGATGGTCCGGTCATAGTCGGCCTGCTTCATCGACTCAGGCCGTGGCTCGCGTGTAGCTAGGAATTGTTTCAAAGGCTCGTGGAGGAGTCGGTACACATCCCCAAGGCTTCGGAGAATCCCTTCATACAGAGCCTCGGTTTCACTTCCACGAATTTGGCCTGGGACGAACCATCGGCTCGAGGCAAAATTTTGATAGCGGCTGGATTTCGCCTGACCATCCCACAGCGGCTCATCTTCCAGTCGAATCGCCGCAAGTTCAGAAATCTCTTCGAAGCAGATGATGACGTGTCCAAGATCGGCGATCGACGCATGTCCGTAATCAAAATAAAACTGCTCCCAGAATTTTTCCGACGAGTGTCCGTGCACCCATCGAATACTCTCCTCAATGGAGTCGGGAGATCGGCTGTACCGTGCCAGCGCATAGGCGGACTTTTCAGGGGGCATAGGGGCCAGGGCCAGAACTCGGCGGCCTGATTGATCTTGGCTCATAGGAGATTGAGTGACAAGGACCGTATCATACGCTGGGCACTATACCTCTCGAGATAGGACGGCGCAAGCTCCACGCCGTTGACTTGCCGCCGAGGCCGCCGCTATAGTCCGCGCGAACTCTGCTGTAGGACAGGCACATACGTAAGGAGATAATTCCGTGTCCGTGATCAAAGGTGTCAAAGGTGTCAAGGACCTGTTGCCGGAAGAGACCCCCCGCTGGCGGTTCATCGAAGAGTCTGCGAGGCGATGGGCGACCCGGTATGGATTTCACGAAATCCGTATTCCAATCTTTGAGGTGACCACCTTATTTGCACGGAGTATCGGTGCATCCACGGATATCGTCGAAAAGGAGATGTACACGTTCCCGGATCGGGATGGTACCTCGTTAACCCTTCGACCGGAGGGAACTGCCGGTACCGTCAGGGCCTATATCGAACACAATCGTGCCGCGATTCCGGTGCCTCAAAAATATTTCTATACCGGTCCGATGTTTCGTCACGAGCGCCCTCAGGCCGGCAGGCTGAGACAGTTCCATCAATTTGGTGTTGAATCATATGGAATAGCAGATCCGCGTGCCGATGTTGAGGTAATTGCCCTCCTCTGGCACATACTCCATGAGCTAGGCCTTCCTAGCCTCACCCTCGAAATCAATAACCTTGGCCAGGTAGCTGATCGAGATATCTACCGCCCTGTCCTTGTCGGCTACCTCAAACACCATGAGGCCGGTTTGTGCGGTAATTGCAAACACCGCATCGAGGCGAACCCCCTTCGTGTCCTGGATTGCAAGGTTCCTGAGTGCCGAATCATTACGGAACAGGCTCCTCGTCTTTCTGAATCTCTATCGGAGACCGCCCGTTCCTACTTCGCTCAAGTACTGGCCGGCCTCGATCTCATCCATATACCCTATTCCTTAAACCACCGGCTGGTGCGAGGCCTCGACTACTACAATCTCACAACGTTTGAAGTGACCGCGACAAACCTCGGGGCTCAAAACGCAGTCGGCGCAGGAGGCCGATATGATGGGCTGGTGGAAACACTCGGAGGTGCCTCGACTCCGGCCGTTGGTTTTGCCGTTGGGCTTGAACGTATAGCCATGTTGTTGCCAGACTCTCAGAAATCTCTGTCGCCCCATGACAGGACTATCTATGTTGCGGGGTTCGGCGATCAAGGATCTATCGCCGGGCTTACTGCGCTCGAAGAACTGCGCCTCTTTGGTATACCGGCTGTTTCCGATTTTAGGTCGACAACTTTAAAGGCTCACCTTCGCCAAGCCGATCGGCTTGGCTGTCAGTTCACTCTCATGCTCGGTGACGACGAAGTTGTGAAGGGAGCAGCCATGCTCAGGAATATGGAATCTAAGAGTCAGTATGAGGTTCTTTTGTCATCTCTGTGTAGCCAGATACAAGCTCTTCTTCTGCCTTCCTGAGTGCTGCTTTTCGGCATTGACTTTCCCCTCAAAACCACTTAGTCTGAGCGTAGGTGATAAATTATCGAATCTACTGAATATTCATATAAATTCCTGTGAATTAACCTGTGAAGAGAAAAATTGGATTCCTGCTGGCTCTCCCTCCGACACATCAAAGCTCCGAGACAGTTACTGGACTCGCCCGCGCGGCATTAGATGCTGGTCATGAGGTATATCTCTATCTCATTGATGAGGGTGTTAAAAATATAAATTCTCACTCATATCAAGACCTTGCTCGGGCAGGAGTCCGAATGTTTGTATGTGCATATGGCTGCCAGCAACATCATGTTTCAACAGTGAATGTTGAAAAGGAGTTTACTTTATGTGGGTTAGTCGTTCTCTCTGGACTCATTGATGCTTGTAAACCATTTATTTCCTTCACGTAAGGCGATTCATATCTCGAGTGGCAAAAAACGTCGCGGTTGTTATTCAAGAAGATCCTCGGATCACGCATAGGCCAGTTGAGGCGTTGCGGATTGCTCTCGGCCTTGTCGCTGGATCTCATAGCACGACCGTCATCTTGCTCGGCGAGGCTGTCCGCCTGTTGAGTATCGATAACGATAATATTGTCGATCTTGATATTCTTGAGAAGTACCTCCCCTCTATTGAGCAACTTGAGATCCCTTTTATACTCCCAAAAGTATTTGATCTTTCAGAATTAAGTGGAAAATTCTCTATTCGCTGTGAACCAGAGGATACTGTGGCTGCTGTTATTCAATCTATGGATTGCACACTTATTTTTTGACTAAGAGGATCTGGTGGAGTCGGTAGTTTATTTAGTTCGATCACCTCAGGAGACAATCTCACCATTTCTCTATCCAAAAACAAAGGACGTTACTATTGTTGCGGTCGAAAAGACTCTTGTGGCTGGAAGGGTATTAGAAAGTATGCCCGGTTGTTCTAAAGAGAAAGGGACAGCACTGTCATATAGTGAACTCCTTGAACTACTGATGGGGACCAGTCGGGTTATTACTCTGTAACTCCGATATTCTGGAATAAAGAAAATTCGTCGTCGTCGGAGTAGGAGTAATAAAGTGTATGGAGTGGATAGTGTAGAGATGGTTGATAATATTTAAAATTTTCACCATTTCTTCTCTGTGTAACTCTGGGGAAATCCTCTGAAAAGAGGTATAGGAATGTGTGAGTAGCTCGTTAATGGGTTTGAAGGAGTGGTCACCAGCTCGACAGAATGTGGCTAAGCATGCTATTCAGCGCACCTTCCTTACAGTTGAAAACGGGTAAAATGACTAGTTATCCACAAGTGTGAGTAATCCTGTGTATAGAGGGTGAATGCGATCTATGAGTATAGAGATTGAGTGGGATGAGGCGCTTGAGTACATTCAACAGAAGGTACCGAAACAGGTTTTTGACACCTGGTTTCTGCCGGTGCAATTCGATAAGGTTGAAAATTCAACGATTTATCTCGGAGTACCCAATAAATTCTTTGGAGAATGGTTGGATACGCATTATGGTGCTCTCCTTGCCGAAGCTGTAGCGATAGCCGGTGGGGGTGAACCTCTGACCGTCGCATTTATTGTTCGGGAGAAAACAGCAGCATCTCCGATCGAGCTACCGTCCGTAGCACAGGGAGGGAAAGGGCAGGTTCCGCCAAAACCACGGCGTGGTATTCTTCTCAACCCTAAATACACATTCCGGAATTTTGTGGTTGGGGCTGGAAATCAGTTTGCCCATGCGGCTTGCATGGCCGTGGCGGAGCAACCAGGCCAAACCTACAACCCCTTGTTTATCTATGGAGGTGTTGGACTCGGAAAAACTCATCTCCTTAACGCCATAGGGAATCATGTGGCGGAACAGAGAGACCTCCGAATCGCGTATCTCACGACCGAACAATTCACAAACGAGGTCATTAACTCAATTCGTTACGATAAAATGATGGATCTCCGAAAGCGCTACCGACACATCGATATGCTGATGATCGATGATATTCAATTCCTCGTCGGGAAGGAGCGGACACAGGAAGAGTTTTTCCACACGTTCAACGCACTCTATGAAGGCCATAAGCAAATTGTGTTGTCGAGCGATCGCTTTCCGAAGGACATGCCCGATATCGAGGAACGGTTACGCTCCCGATTCGAGTGGGGCTTAATCGCAGACCTACAGCCTCCAGATGTCGAGACACGGATCGCGATTCTGAGGAAGAAGTCCGAGGATGAAGGTATCAAACTACCTGAGGATGTCATCCAGTTTCTCTCAACCACCATGAAGAGCAATATTCGGGAATTAGAAGGAAGTCTGGTTCGGCTAGGAGCCTATGCATCGCTCACTGGGCAAGTCATTAGCCTAGACCTCGCAAAAACTGTTCTCCGAGATCTCATCGGAGATAAGAAAAAGGTTGTTGCGATGGATGACATCCAGGAAGCCGTCTGCGCTCAATTTCATGTCAAGATCGCGGAACTGAAATCTCGGCGCCGAAGCAAGACACTGGTCCATCCTCGACAGATTGCGATGTATCTCTGTCGGGAGTTGACGGACGCTTCATACCCTGAAATTGGGCGGCAATTCGGCGGGAAAGACCATACGACCATTATTCACGCCTGCCGCCAGGTGACGAAGGCCAAGGAGACCGATACGGGATTGCAGACGACGATCGAATCATTAAAAGAACAGATCCTTCGCAGTTAGCGACGTCGATGGGGGAGCATTCCATGAAAGTACGGATCGGGCGAGATGAGTTGTTGACGGGCCTTCAGCGTGTGCAGGGCGTCGTGGAAAAACGCAACACCATGCCCATCCTGTCGAATATCCTACTGGAAGCCAAGCAGGATGGTGTCGAGATTGTGGCGACAGACCTTGAGCTCGGCATGAGAGGTCTGTACAAGGCGACGGTGTTATCGACAGGAGGGGTCACCATATCAGCCAGGAAACTCTTTGAAATCGTGAAGGAGTTACCAGCCGGTGACATCGAGTTGACGGCAACGGACAATAACTGGACGACGATTCAGGCAGGGAGGAGTCAATTCAAAATCGTGGGCCTCCCCAGCTCCGATTATCCGGCGTTACCGGCGATCGAGCGAGAGGGATTAATGCCGTTGGCGGGAGACGGTCTGCTCGAATTGATTCGAAAGACGCTCTTTGCAGCAGGAGACAACGATGCCCGGTACATTTTGAACGGACTGTTGGTCACGTTGATTGTCACTGATACGAAGACGACGCTCCGATTAGTCGGCACGGACGGCCATCGTCTGGCTGTTGCAGAACAAGAGGTCGGCAAAGCGGGGGCCAAGGCGACGGGCGTTCCGCAGGAAATGAAAGCGATTATTCCCAAGAAAGCCGCGCACGAAATTCGCCATCTTTTGGAAGAAGGCGGAGATGGTGAACCGCTCATCGGGTTCTCGAAAAATCTCATGATCTTTCGCAAGAGCGGCCTGCTCCTGACGTCAAGACTGATGGAGGGCAATTATCCGAACTACCAACAGGTCATCCCAAAAGATGGAGGCAAGACCATCAGCGTCAATCGGACAGATTTGGAGAGTGCCCTGCGTCGTGTGTCGGTCCTGTCGAAAGACAAGGCCAGCGCGGTAAAACTTTCCTTTGGACCCGGCAAGATGACGCTATTTTCTGCCAGCCCTGATTTCGGCGAAGCGACCGAAGAATTGCCAGCTCGCTACGAGGGAGAAAGCCTGACGACCGGCTTCAATGCTCGGTACCTCCTGGATGTCTTTAGCGTGATGGAGGGGGAAACGATCTCGCTCCAGATGGAGACCCCGCTGAGTCCCTGTCTGGTTCAGGAACCGGAGAGCCCCGGTTTCAAGTGCGTTGTCATGCCGGTGAAGATTTAGCGGAATGCTGGACGCACTCACGATCATCGTTCCTCTCTTTCTGGGTGGCTCCATATATCGTAGCCTAGGTATTACCTCATGGACGAAAACCTTGTCCCAAACTGACATAAGTCCTCTGATCACGAGGATGGAATAGGTAGCGGATGGCCACGGAAGAACAGTCTCCAACCAAGTCTGATAGCTATAGTGCCGATCAAATTAAAGTCCTCGAAGGACTCGATGCGGTCCGCAAACGGCCGGCGATGTACATCGGAAGCACCGGAGTCGATGGATTGCATCATCTCGTCTATGAAGTCGTCGACAACAGCGTCGATGAACATATGGCGGGATTCGGGGAAGCTATCGAGGTGACCATCCACATCGACGGAAGCGTGACGGTGACCGACAACGGGCGCGGAATCCCCACCGGGATGCACCCAACACAGAAGAAGTCTGCGGCCGAAGTCGCTCTCACCGTTCTCCATGCGGGAGGCAAGTTCGAACAGGGCGCGTACACCGTCTCCGGCGGTCTACATGGAGTGGGCATCTCCGTCGTGAATGCCTTGTCCGAGTGGCTGGAGCTGGAGATCTGGCAGGACGCCCAAGTGTTCGAACAGCGATACGAACGAGGAAAACCCAGCGCACCTCTCACTGCGACAGGCAAGACCAAACGCCGAGGAACCAAGGTGCGGTTCAAGCCGGACGGCCAAGTCTTTGAAACGCTGGAGTTCAGTTTCGATGTGTTGGCTCAGCGGTTGCGGGAACTGGCCTTCTTGAACAAGGGGCTCGCCATCACGCTCCGAGATGAACGCAAAGAACCGGCAAAAGAACAGGTCTTCTTGTACAAGGGCGGCATTGTGTCCTTCGTTGAGCACCTCAACGAAGCCAAAACACCCCTGCACAAACCGATCTACGTCAAAGTCGAGAAGCCGGAAATGATTCTGGAAGTGGCGCTCCAGTACAACGACAGCTACGCCGAAAATCTCTTTTCGTTTGCGAACAACATCAATACGAAGGAAGGCGGCACGCACTTGGTCGGGTTCAAAGCCGCCCTCACCAGGACGATCAATAATTACGCCAATGCCAATGACCTGCTCAAGAAAGAAACCGAATCACTCACCGGAGACGATGTACGGGAAGGACTGACGTCGGTGGTGAGTGTCAAGGTTCGCAATCCGCAGTTCGAAGGCCAGACTAAAGCCAAGCTCGGGAACAGTGAGGTGAAGGGCGTGGTTGAGGCTGCGGTCAACGAGGCCTTGGGAAATTATTTTGAGGAAAACCCTCCAGTCGCCAAAAAGATCATCGGCAAGGCCGTCGACGCGGCTCGTGCGAGAGAAGCGGCGCGGAAAGCGAAGGATCTGATCAGGCGCAAGAGCGCCCTGGATGGTGGTTCGCTGCCAGGGAAATTGGCGGATTGCTCGGAAAAAGACCCGGCGTTAAGCGAGCTGTACATTGTGGAAGGCGATTCAGCCGGTGGATCCGCGAAACAGGGACGTGACCGCAAATTTCAGGCGATCTTGCCGCTTAAGGGAAAGATCCTGAATGTGGAGAAGGCACGGTTCGACAAGATGCTCTCCAGTGATGAGATCAGAACGCTCATCATGGCGCTGGGCACCGGGATCGGTCGTAAGCGGGAAGAAGGGGATAAGCCGGAGAAAGATGCATTCGATATTGCGAAAGCTCGGTACCACAAGATCATTCTCATGACCGACGCTGATGTGGACGGAAGCCACATTCGGACATTGTTGTTGACGTTCTTCTTCCGGCAGATGCCGGAGCTGATCGAGCGGGGGTATATCTATATCGCGCAGCCTCCGCTGTTCAAAGTCAAGAAGGGTAAGACGGAGCGGTATCTCAAAGATGAAGGGTTATTGAACGAATACCTCGCCGACTTAGCAGTCGAGGACGTTGAACTCTTTATGGAGGGAGCTCAGGGTTACGTGACCGGGCGTCGCCTTCTGCCCATCCTGAAGAAAATGATTACCTTCGAAACCTTGCTCGGTCGTCTCAATAAGAAATCATACGAAGCCGCAATGCTTCGTGCTTTTGTCGATGAACCGGGGCTCGATCGCGAACGGCTCAAGGATCGTGCAGCCCTTCAACGATCCGTCGAGAACGTCACGCAATCACTGGCCGTGGTGTTCCCGAATGTGACTCCAACGTTTGATATTCTCGTGGACGAGGAGCATCAGTCGAACAAAGTCGCCTGCCGGCTGCACGCGAGCGGGGTCACCCATGAATTGGACGTGACACATGACTTGGTCGGGTCCGCTGACTTCCGGGAGCTCCAGAAACTGACGCCCTCTGCGATCGGACTTGGTCGGGCCCCGTACAAGCTCAAGGCCAAGGGCGAGGAAAAGTCGTTTCAATCCACGGATGAGTTGGTAAAAATCATTCTGGATACGGGAAAGCAAGGCCTCAGCATTCAGCGCTATAAAGGTCTCGGAGAAATGAACCCGGGACAGCTCTGGGAAACGACCATGAACCCAGAAATACGAACGCTCCTGCGGGTGACCCTTGAAGACCTCACCGGCGTGGATGAGATCTTTACCATCTTGATGGGCGATGAGGTTGAGCCGAGGCGTAACTTCATTCAAACTCATGCGCTCGAAGTTCGAAATTTGGACGTGTAAGACGTAGCTGCGGATGTCCTCTGACTATTAGGATGCTCAAAATGATCATCCGGCAAGGCCGCAGGCAAGAAAAGACCGGAGGCGTACCCTCTGGGGTACGTTGAGGATCTTTTCGAGCCGAGAACGAAGCCGGTGACCATTTTCAGCATCCGTGGAGAACTAGATGCCCCCTGATGAACGGTTAGGTCATATCGCGATCGAAGACGAGATGAAGTCCTCCTATCTCGATTACGCCATGAGCGTCATCGTGGGACGGGCGTTGCCTGATGTCCGTGACGGGCTGAAGCCGGTGCATCGGCGGATCCTCTTCGGTATGAGTGAAATGGGCTTGGCCTCCAATCGAGCCTACCGCAAATCAGCAAAAATTGTAGGCGAAATCATGGGGAACTATCACCCCCATGGGGATTCGGCTATCTACGACACCCTCGTGCGGATGGCGCAGGACTTCAACATGCGCTATCCCCTCGTTGACGGCCAAGGTAACTACGGGTCGATGGACGGGGACTCACCGGCGGCTATGCGGTACACCGAAGCCCGCATGACCAAGCTGGCTGAGGAGATGTTGGCCGATATCGACAAAGAAACCGTCGATTTCGGCCCTAACTATGACGAGTCACGGCAAGAACCACTGGTGCTTCCGACCAGAGTGCCGAACCTCTTGATCAATGGGGCAGGGGGTATTGCTGTTGGCTACGCCACCAATATTCCCACACACAACATTGCTGAAATTATTGATGGGCTACTCCTGTTGCTGGAGAACCCCGAGGTCACGATCGCCCAACTCATGAAGAAAATTCCCGGACCGGACTTTCCCACGGCCGGCTTCATCTATGGCATGGGCGGGATCAAGGAAGCCTACGAGACGGGGCGTGGGCTCTTGAAGTTGCGTGCAAAGGTCGTGGTCGAGACCGACGAACGTACCGAGCGAGAACGGCTCATCGTCACGGAAATTCCCTACCAAGTGAACAAGGCCAAGCTGATCGAAAAGATCGCGGAGTTGATCCAAGATGATCGCATCAAAGGTATTTCCGACTTGCGGGATGAGTCATCGGATCGTGAAGGGGTTCGGGTGGTTATCGAACTGAAGCGGAATGAAATCCCCTTGGTGGTGTTGAATAATCTGTATAAACATACCCAACTCGAGACGACCTTCGGCGTCATCATGTTGGCGCTGGTGAACAATCGCCCGGAGATCCTCACGCTCAAGCAGATTCTGCATCATTTCCTCGAGCATCGACGCGAAGTCGTGGTGCGGCGGACCGCCTTCGAACTCAGAAAGGCCGAAGAACGGGCGCATATTCTCGAAGGACTCAAGATCGCCCTCGATCATCTTGACGCCGTTATCGCGCTCATCAGACGATCGCAATCGCCTGACGAAGCCCGTGCAGGGTTGATGCGGGAATTTGGCCTGACCGAGATCCAAGCCACTGCGATTCTCGACATGCGGCTGCAGCGGTTGACGCAGCTGGAGCGGACCAAGCTCATCGAAGAGTATCAGGAGGTGCTCAAGCAGATTGAATATCTGAAATCCGTGCTGGCCAGCGAGTCGTTGGTACGCACCATCATCCAGAACGAGCTTACTGAGATTCGTGAAACGTACAAAGATGACCGCCGGACCCAGATCGTCAAGGAAGAAGCCGAGATCAGTCTCGAAGATCTGATTGCAGCGGAAGAAGTGATCGTCACGATCTCCCATTCTGGGTATATCAAGCGGAATGCCGTGTCCCTCTACCGGGCTCAGCGACGCGGAGGGAAAGGCAAGATCGGGATGGGCATCAAGGAGGAGGATTTCGTCGAAACGCTCTTTTCCGCCTCCACCCACGATTCGCTCCTATTTTTTAGCGATGCCGGGAAGGTCTACTGGCTGAAAGTCCATGAGATTCCAGAGGCCAGCCGGTCAGCGAAAGGAAAAGCGCTCGTCAATCTCCTTGCCTTGGCCGGGAATGAAAAGGTGACCGCAACCTTGCCGGTCAAAGAGTTTCGTGATGACCGCTATATCATCATGGCGACCAAAAAAGGAATCATCAAGAAAACGGAATTGTCCGCATTCAGCAACCCCAGGCAGGGCGGGATCATCGCGCTAGGACTCGAAGGTGGCGATAGGTTGATCGGGGCTCAGCTGACTGATGGACAGCGCGAAATTTTATTGGGGACGCGACAAGGCATTACGATCCGATTCAAAGAAGAGGAAGTGCGATCGATGGGTCGGATGGCGCACGGTGTGAAAGGGATCACACTCGAAGAGGGCAACGAGGTCATCGGAATGGAAACTATTACTCCGGATTCGACCACCTCGATCTTGACCGTGACGGAAGGTGGCTACGGCAAGCGGACACCGGTGGGTGAATATCGGATACAGGGACGCGGCGGAAAGGGCATCATCAGCGTCAAGACCACTGAACGAAACGGATTGGCCGTGGGGTTCCTTCAAGTACGAGATGACGATCAGATCATGCTGATGGCTGCGCAGGGGAAAGTGCTGCGCTGCAAAGTGGATGATATCCGCGAAATCGGACGGAACACCCAGGGTGTTCGGATTCTCGATCTCGATGGCGAAGGAGACCGAGTCGTCGCCGTGGCCAGATTGGCGGACGCCGCCGAGCGGGAGGATGCTACGTCGGAGGACACCCCCGAGAATTCATCGGATTAAGCCAGCCGGCCGTTCGATGCCCAGACCGCTCTTCTGCTTCTATGCCTCCGAATGACCCAAAGACCAAGAAGCCTCTCGACATTGTCGTCAAGTTCGCGCTCAGCGTCTTTGTCGGAGCGTTTGCCCTAATTTGGGGGGGCATGTATCTGAGCCGTCCGGATCGATCGATTCCTCCCTATACGGTCGGTGCACAATCTGGACTTCTCGTCGTGACGGACGTTCCTCGTGGTACAACCGATGAAGAGGTGGAGGCGCTGGTGAAACGCTTTCGAAAGGTCGGCCACCATACCCATGATTTCGCTCGGATGAAGATCTATCCCACGACTCCTGGCGATCCAGGTGGGTCATACAAGCAGATCATGATCTACGTATTTGATGACCATGGCTGGACCGATCCGGATGTCCTAGCTAAGTATCTGGCTGGAGATGCGTCCGTGGCCAAAGACTATGAAAGGGCTATGCGCGGATATTATCGATTACTGGATCAGGAGGAAGACGGTGGTCTCGGTCCAATGCCACAGGGTGGACGAATTTCCAGTGAGACCCGGGTCCTATTCAAGGGGCGCGTAACGGACCCTTTGCCGGTTGAGGCGGAACCTGAGGGTATCGCGATATCACCTCTCTAAATCGCTCGCGAAGCGAGGGGTCTTGGATGGTCGTCGTGTGTGTGACGACTTCAGCCCATGAGCTCTCGGACTGCGCCGATCGGATATCGGGATCGAGATCAGCCGGGGGTACTGCCAGATCGTTCGGAAGCTCTCCGACACGACCGACAATGTCCGTCACGAGTTCGGGATCAACATCTGCCTGTAGTTTTGTTAGGAGAGCCGGTTTGAGAAAGGTCAATTGTTGAAGCCAGACGGAATTCCTGACGGTCAAATACAGCTTTTTGAATCGAATATTGGCCGGCCAGGTGTGGGACGCCATGGGCTCACCGACGATATCGCGCCACTGATGCTGCAAGCGCAGTTCCACCAGTCTCGATTCAAGGCCGAGTCGTTTGGACAGACCGGACAGAATCGTGCCGAAAGAATCGAGGGTGCCGGGGCGAGCCATCCGGTATCATAGGCGCTCGCGAAGACCGAGATCAAGGTAGTGGTGTCTGGGTATGGCGAAAGACAAAGAAAATCAACAGAAGGTGGTGGCCACCAACCGGAAGGCCTACCACGATTATTTTATCGAAGAAAAATTCGAAGCCGGGATTGTGCTCAAAGGCACCGAGGTGAAATCGCTTCGGGACAGACGAGTGAACCTGCAAGACAGTTATGCGGGTGTCAAAGACGGCGAGGTCTTTCTCTACCACTGCCACATCAGTCCCTATAGTCACGGCAATATTATGAACCATGACCCGGTCAGAACCCGCAAATTGCTTCTTCATCGAAAGGAGATCAACAAGCTCCTCGGAAAGACACAGCAGAAGGGGCTCACGCTGATTCCGCTCCGAATCTACTTCTCAGAACGAGGCCAGGCGAAGGTTGAACTCGGATTGGCGAAGGGGAAAAAGCAGCATGATCGCCGTGATTCAATCAAGGCTCGTGAAGCAGGGCGTGAAGTAGAACGGGCGATCAAGGAGAGAAAGTAATGAGAGTAGAATAGAGCGACAGCCGTTTAAGCAGGGGCGAGCCTCATGGTCAGAGTGCAGAGAGCGTTTCGGTCATGATGGAGTCATCTCCCCATCCTCCATCGAGCCGAGCCACATT
>JAMXAU010000208.1 GCA_024281365.1 Nitrospira sp. | reverse complement strand
TGTTGCGCTGGGGGTATTGCTAGTCGCCCTTGACCGGATTCCCGGTTTTGGAAATAGCCTGAGTTGGCTCGGTAAATTGCCCGGTGACATTTCTATTAAACGTGAGAATGTCAGCTTCTACTTTCCTATCGCCACCAGTATCGTTCTCAGTATTCTTCTGAGTCTGCTATTCTATATTCTAGGATGGCTCTTCCGAAGATAACAGCAGCACGGCTCTGGGCCGGTGCAGCAGGATTGGGGCTCTGTCTGGGAGCGGGCCTGATGCCAGAGGCCCAGGCGGCGCAGTCGATTCGCGTGCTGTTGGTATCCGATGTCCAGCAGCTCGAAGTTTCGAGTGATCAGGCTCTTTGGGTGACAGACGAACAGAATCAGGCCTGGTCTTATCACGCTGCTCTGCAGATCAAAGTGCGTGGCCATGCACTGATCCTCAACGGAAAGCCGGTGGTGACGGATCGATTGACGATACGGGCAGGCACCCATGACCTCACCATGTGGCTGAATGGGGCCGGGAAGCGATCTACGGTGCATACCGGCGACGAAAATGGCGCTCTCCACGTGAGCGGGATAGTCCAGCTTGTTCGGCGAGGGAAAAGTCGCCTGCTCGTCAACCGTGTTGATTTGGAGGAATATGTCAAAGGTGTGGTGCCGGCCGAAGTGAATTCAACATGGCATCCGGAAATGCTGAAGGTACAGGCCGTCGCCACCAGGACGTATGCACTGTACCAGCGTATGCTCAATTCCACTCGAGACTATGATGTGGTCGCCGGAATTCAGGATCAGGTGTATCGTGGCCGCCAAGGCATTGATGCTCGCGTAACCGCGGCGGTGGAATCCACAAGAGGGCTTGTGGTGACTTACCAAGGCGCTCCGATCTACGCCGCATTTTCGTCCACGGCGGCGGGTATGACGGAAGATGCGATGACCGTGTGGTCAAAGGATCTCCCCTATTTGAAGGGAGTGGAGTGTCCGTTCGACATCGAGTCTCCCTATTATCAGTGGAGGGCATCGGTGAAGATCGAGACGCTGGAGAAGAGTCTTCGGCAACAGGGATTTTCAGTGGGAACGATTTCCCATGTCGCTCCGCAGTCGTACAGCCGTGCCGGACGAGTGGCGACATTGCGAGTTATACACTCGAACGGGGAGTTGGTAATACGAGGTGAAGATCTCCGTAGAGCGGTAGGATATACGATTGTTCCCAGCACTCAATTTACCGTTCAGTCGATCGGACAGGAACTTGTCCTTTTCGGCTACGGAGCCGGTCATGCGGTCGGTCTCTGCCAGTGGGGAGCAAAAGAATTGGCAGAGTTGGGCTATTCTTTTTCGAGCATCCTGAGTTATTATTATCCAGGGACGGAACTGCGTGATGCGGCATTGACGCAAACACCGCCTGTTCCATCAATGCCTCCTTCCTAATGCGCCTTTCTGAATTTGATTTTCCCTTTGACCCGTTCCTGGTTGCGTTGCAGCCGGTGAGCCCTCGCGATCGTGCGCGGTTGCTGCTTGTTGATCGAGTGAGGAAACAGTTCGCACATCAGCATGTTGCGGATCTTCCGGGTCTGCTGAAGCCAGGGGACCTCCTTGTTGTGAACGATACCAAGGTCATGGCTGCGCGGGTGCCGGGAATCAAAAAGTCGACGGGAACGCCGGTTGAGGTGCTGTTTGTGAAGGAGCTGGGCGATCGGCGATGGGAAATCATGGTGAAGGGGACGTTTCGCGTCGGGCAAGTCATCGAATTCGATCAACAATCCCATGCGACAATCATCAAGCGAGATGCGACGGGAACGGAGGTTCTCGTGGAGAGCCCAGCGCCCGTGATGCAACTTCTGGATGCGCGAGGGACGATGCCGCTTCCTCCATACATCAAACGTGTGCCAATGCAGGAGGATCACCACTGGTATCAGACACTGTTCGCAAAACAGGAGGGCGCGATTGCTGCCCCGACGGCGGGACTGCATTTTACCGAAGACCTGTTTCAACGGTTACGGGAAGCGGCCATCGACGTGGCAACTGTGACCCTGCATGTTGGGCCTGGAACGTTCAAGCCGGTGACGACAGAGCAGATCGAGGACCATCAAATGGGAGGAGAAGTGTTTCACGTCAGCGAGGACACGGCCAAGGCGATCGTCAAGACGAAATGTGCTGGTGGGCGGGTGGTTGCGGTAGGGACGACGGTCGTCCGGACGCTTGAAACGGTTATGAAGGAAAAGGGCGAGATGATGCCGTTGTCCGGCGAAAGCCGACTCTTCATCACCCCGGGATTTGGGTTCAAGATTGTCGATGCGATGATGACGAACTTTCACCTGCCCAAGACGACCTTGCTGATGTTGGTCTCAGCCTTCGCCGGAATCGAACCTGTTCGCA
>JAMXAU010000018.1 GCA_024281365.1 Nitrospira sp. | reverse complement strand
CACACGATGCTGGAACAACATACCAACGTCGGCAAAATGGTCGTGTTGCTGTCCTCAAACGGACAGTGATTAAGGAGTGGAGATACCGTGGCCTGGCCGGTGCGGCAGTCGGTTAGGGGTTTAGAACTCGTCGATGGACACCGGTCGAAGAAAGTCTCGGACCGACACGAGCCCGACGAGCGCACCCCCTTTTGTCACTCCGAGGTGGAGCGTGCGGTGCTTATCCATGAGGTCGGCTGCTTCCGTTAATGGCCGCCGCTCTTCGATACCGGGAATTGGACTGCTCATAATGGCATCAACCGGCACAAAATACGATGCCTTCTCAGCTCCCACGAATTTCTTGACGATGTCCGACTCAGTGACGATGCCGATGATTTTCGCTTTGTGCGTCACCAATACACTTTCTACATTGCAGGCTCGCATGAGTTTCGCTGCCTCGATGACCGACGTGCCAGCTTCTACGATCACCGGTTCTGTCTGCATCAAATTGCCGACTGTTACCATCGGATCCTCCATTTGATTGTTTAGTGTGCCCTGATGCTACCAACGTCCTGTTGCGCTGGGGTTAGAGGGACGTTACAGGGAGGTAAAGTTTCACTGGCAGAAAAGACAGGTATCTTATGCAATCGTTAGAATAGGATGACTCATTCAAACTCTTCCCATCCGCTCAACCGGCTACCTATGGAACGAGCGTGCGCCTGGTAGTGGAAACTAAAATGAGCCCATTGTCGTTGTCCACTCCCAGGATCTGTTCATGCACACCCAACGGTTTCGAGGCGAAGCCTCCGAGCAACGGGGTAAATCCGACCAAGCGCTCATTCGTGAGGAAGACTGCTCCATAGTCGTTGCTGTACAATCGGCGTACCTTTTCTCGCACGCCCAGTGCTTCTTTGAGCCACAGACCGTTGACGCCACGAAATCCGTACAGCTCTCGGTCCGTTCTGATAAGCATGAAGGTGGGAAGGATCTTCCGCTCGAGGATTTTTTCGTTCACGCCCAGGTCTATCTTCGTCCAGGTCAACGCACGGCTGGAAAACCCTAAGAGGCGACGAGATGTCACCACGATGCCGTTGAGTCCGTTCGCACCGGAACTGATCACCACTTCCTGGGCCCCAACGGAATTTCCCTCCGCCCACTGAGCTGACTGGTCGCGATAGCTTGGCCAGATTCAACCCTCAGGGTCACCTCGGTCCCAAGCTCCACGGCCTGCACCATGGTTGGCCATGACGAACAGATCAGTAGAAGGAAAATCCTATGGTAGTGAACGAGGGCCATGGCACGGTGATTATACCGTGCTTCAAGGTCCCGTTGGGGGCGTGGTGGGTAGTCCAACCTGGGCGTTTCGAGAGTGCCACAGGTCTGTCGGTTGGGATGAGGCTGGAGCGATCGTTTAGGTCGTCGGCTCGTTGAGCCTGATGGTGTAGAGATAGTGGTACAACCCCTTGCGCTCCATCAATTGCGTATGCGTGCCTTCTTCCACCAACTGCCCTTTATCTAAGACCAGAATTCGGTCGGCACGTTGGATGGTTGACAAGCGGTGGGCGACGACGAAGGTCGTGCGGTTTTCCATGAGGCGTTGGAGGGCTTCCTGTACCAGCCGTTCCGATTCGGTATCGAGCGATGACGTGGCCTCATCGAGTAAGAGAATGCGAGGATTCTTCAAAATGGCTCGAGCAATTGCGATTCGCTGGCGTTGCCCACCCGACAGGTTGACCCCTTTCTCGCCTACCACGGTTTGGTACCCATCCGGCAAGCCGGTGATGAAGTCATGTGCGTGGGCTGCTTGGCTTGCCGCTACCACAGTGGCTTCGCTTGCCTCTCTGTTTCCATAGCGAATGTTGTCGAGGATGGTGCCTCCGAACAAGATGGTTTCTTGTGGCACCAGCGCAATCTGTCGATACCAACTGTCGAGGGTCACGTCCCGCAGATCTCGTCCGTCGATGGTCAGGCGCCCTTCCATTGGATCGTAGAACCGATGCAGCAGATTGATCACCGTGGTCTTCCCGGCGCCGGTTGGCCCGACGAAGGCGACCAATTCACCAGGTTTCGCCTCAAACGACAGGTGGACAAGCACTGGATGACGGGTGTCATAGCTGAAGGTCACGTCTTCCATCCGCACGTGGCCTGAGATTGTTCCGAGCGGCTGCGCGTCTGGTCGATCATCGATATCCGGCTTGGCATCCAAGATCTCGAAGACTCGCTGAGTCGCACCCTGTGCTTCCTTGATCTGGGTAAAGATCTTGGCTGCGGAGCTGAAGGGCCCGATCAAGATGCCGGCAAAGAGTACAAACGCAAAAAGATCACCCGGCGTGACCACGCCGTCGATGACCTGGCGACCTCCGTACCACAGGACGGCGGTAGCCGATGAGAAGGTCAGCAGGCTGATCACTGGAATGAAGACGGCCATGATGCCGGCTCGACGGAGCGTCAGGTGCAGTGTCTGCTCGACCTGATCAGAAAAACGGGTCCGCTCCCGTTCTGTCTGGACGAATGATTTGACGATGCGAATGCCGGAAATGACTTCCTCGGTCAGGGTGCTGAGTGCAGCCGTGTGATCTTGAATCGCGGTCGACAGAGATTTTAGCCATCGACCGAAGATTTTTGAGACGACCACCAACAACGGGAGCAGAACAAGAATCAGGAGGCAGAGCTGCCAGTTCATCAAGAGTAGGAAGGTAATGCCGCCGACGAAAGTCACGAGTTGTTTGACTCCGTCGATGGGAGCTTCCGTGACGAGGGATTGAATGACAGTGACATCGGACATCAACCGAGAGAGTAATTCTCCTGTGCGTCGGCGGGCGAAAAAGCTGACCGTCAGTTTTTGGAGGTGCCCGAAGAGATGTTTGCGAAAGTCAGCGACGACGGTCTGGGAGACCCAGGCGGTGAGGTAACTATGGCCCATCGAGCAGAGGCCCTGGAGGATCACTAGGCCAAGGAACCACCCGATGGAGCGCGTCATTTTGTCTGCGTCATGTTGAACGGTGATCACGTCCCAGAGCGTCCCGGCCAGCCGGACCAAGGTGAGGTTGATAAGAGCCACTCCGGTCACGAGAAGCCCGGCCAGCAACAGGCGAGGGACGTAGGGGCGAACGAACGGCAAGAATCGCTTAAAGATCACCATTGCACGTCAGGTAGCACGGTTGACTGTGACATTGAGCGGCCGGGCGGCTTTGTTCCACGATATCGGAGTGACGGGAGGGGGGGTGATTTTGGCTAGATCTGAACGATTGACTCGATCAGGTTTTTGTTGACTGCGACGAAATCCGACTGTTCCTTCTCGTTGATAACCACGTCGGTGAGGCTAATGAACAGACGTGCCTCTTCGTTAATCGCGTCGGAGACGCGATTTCGCATCGGGGGTACCAGGAAGTCTCCCACGTACGTGCAGCTGACCGTACGTACGCGGATTCGAACCTTCTTGCCCTTACCCTCGGACACGGCCTTGTCCTCCCGCCACGCAGGCTGAGCTTAGCTTTTCCGGCGAAGGAACTTTTGACGTTGGCGCAACTTCTTGTACTTGTGCTTGCGCATCTTCTTCCGTCGTTTCTTCAAGACGCTTGACATGCTTAGTATCTCCAAAGAAGGGGGAGTCTAAAAGCTTTTTTTGAAAAATGCAAGCTCACGGCATGCTTTTTCCCTATGCTATACTGCCGTTCTATGATTGTCCGGCGAGCCTGTCTTTCACCGACTTCGCATATAGGGTGGCTTCTGTTGCTGACTTTTCTTGTGACAGGCTGTCCGTCTAAGACGATTCAGTACCCCGCCGAGCACGAGCGGCTGCTTCGTCTTGATCAGGCCCTGGAATCCCTCAGAAGCGCGTATGAGCGAAAGGATCGGGCAGGGTTTCGGTCGATGCTGTCTCCGCTCGATCAGACTGAAGAGTTGCAACGACAAGCAGAGATGGATTTTGAGGCGTTCCATGCGATTACGCTTGAATTCAGGATCGAGCGGGTCATGCTAGCAAAGGACGCCTTCGATGTGCTGGTCAATTGGCAGGGGACATGGAAAAAAGACGCCAATGATACGGGCACGAGGCAGCGTGGCCATGCTCGATTGCAGTGGGTCGGGACGCATTCGATTCTTTTGCGCGGGGCGCAAGGCGACTTGCCATTCGGGATGCAGACCAAGCAGATGTTGTCCGAGCAGTCCTCTCCACCACGATAAACAATGCCGCGATCTGTGCCGGAAGCAGATTTTCTTGTGATCGGCAGCGGAGTTGCCGGGCTTCGTGCTGCCTTGGAGCTCTGCCGGGTTGGGCGAGTGATCATGCTCACCAAAGGCCATCCTCTTCAGAGTAATTCGATTTTCGCGCAAGGTGGCGTTGCCGTTGCGTTGAGTGAAGAAGACGATGTCGCCATCCATTTGACGGATACGGTAAAGGCGGGCCATGGTCTGTGCCGTCGAGCGGCGGTACGTGTGCTGGTGGAAGAAGGGCCGGACCGAATTCAGGAGTTAATCAAGTGGGGAGCAAAGTTCGACAAGGCCGGCGGAAAATTCGCCTTTACGCGGGAAGCAGCCCACAGCCGTAGCCGCATTCTCCGCGCGCGAGGCGATGCGACGGGAAATGAGATGGTCCGTGCCCTTATGGCACAAGCGGTTCGACAGCAGCGAATTGCCCGTTTGGATTATCACTTTACAGTCGATCTTGTCGTCGACAGAGGGCGATGTTGCGGCGCGGTGGTCCTTGACGAAAACTCCGGAGAACAATTCGTCATTCCTGCAAAGGCAGTTGTCCTTTCGACCGGTGGCGCCGGCCAGGTTTTTGCCAGGACGACGAATCCTCCCAATGCCACAGGCGATGGGATGGCGATGGCCTTCCGTGCAGGGGCGGAACTGCAAGATATGGAGTTCGTTCAGTTTCACCCGACGTCACTCTATCTTCCATCAAGCCCACCATTCTTATTGTCGGAAGCCATGCGCGGGGAAGGTGGTCAGCTCCGCAATAATAAGGGCGAGTCGTTTATGACACGATACCACCCGCTCGGTGTGTTGGCTCCAAGGGATATCGTGGCACGAGCGATCTGGGCGGAAATGGCGGCGACGCGTGCCCGGCATGTCTATCTCGATGTTACGCATTTGGGATCGGATTTTGTGAAACGTCGCTTTCCCACAATCTATGCAACCTGCCTTCGTCACGATATCGACATTACGGAAGAGTGGATTCCGGTCTCGCCAAGCGCCCATTATATGATGGGCGGGGTTACGACCGACTTGAACGGAGCGACGACCTTGCCGGGCTTGTTCGCGGCCGGAGAGGTGGCATGCAGCGGAGTGCATGGAGCCAATCGGCTGGCGAGTAACTCATTGTTGGAAGGGTTGGTATTTGGGAGGCGGGCCGGCGTGGCCGCCATCGCATCAGCCGCTCACGGCTCGATGCCGAGTGTGTTCGAATCCCATGAGCTGCTACCACGCGGCCACGGTGATCGTTTAGAAGATGTCGAAAAGGTGCGAAATTCCCTGCGACGGATCATGTGGGGCCAAGTCGGGTTGATCCGATCTCGGGAGTCTCTAGTCCGGGCCACGGCCCAACTTGCTCGATGGGAACGGATGGTCTCCCGATCCTTTTCGAGCAGAGCGGATCTCGAGGTGAAGAACATGGTCCAAGTGGCGCGTTGTGTGGCGGAAGCGGCCTTGTGGAGGGAGAACAGCGTCGGCGCCCACTACCGATCCGATTTCCCCGGGACGCGACGCCCTGGATGGAAGACGCATAGCCGACTGCGTCTCTCGGATCGGACTACTGAGCGGGTGGGCTTGAGACCTCAGGGGAAGCTGGTGTCATGGCGTACCCCGAAGACGGGATGACATGACCGGTCGACGCCAGGTCATGTGAGAGAAAGGTTCGGTAGTACCGAAGGACCTTGCGGACATACTGGCGTGTTTCATCGATCGGTGGAAGGGTGCGGTACCGGTCGACCACGTGCTCTCCAGCATTGTAGGCCGCAAGCGCGAGAGGGAGATTCCCTCGAAATCGATCCAATAGTTGACGGAGATACTTAGTTCCCCCACCGATATTGTCTTCGGGATCGTACAGATCTCGAACATCCAACTGAAGTGCGGTCTGCGGCATCAACTGCATCAACCCAATCGCACCGGATCGTGAAACGGCGCGGGGGTCAAAATTCGACTCGGCCTTGATTACAGCACGGATAAGAGCCGGATGGAGTTGATGTTGCCTTGAAAACCGTTTGATCATCGGCTCCAATTCCTGCTCTGAGATGATCGGGTGTAGTCGATTCGGGCGGATGTCGACTCGGCGATATCGGATATCAGATGGGACATTGGTCAGAGAAATGGTCCCCTTGGAGTCAATGTACTGGTAAATCTCCGCATGCAGAGATGGAACCCTACCCAGTAGACAACCACTCAGCAAGAGCGCAGTTGCCAGGCTGGTGCGCATGCACGCGGAGACGGATAGGAATCTGTGATTCAGCATGGTCACACGATAGCAGTCTCTAATGGACAGTCAAGGAATTGTAGATCTTCTGCTGATTGGCTGTGTGAGGACCTGATGAAACTGCAGAGAATCAGAGGGTCAGCTTGATGGAGATGGTTCTGAGAGTCGGGCTCGAGACTGAATAAACCGCGCTCGTAGCTTGCGGGTCAGAGGGCCTGGTGCTCCATTCCCGACTCGCTTGTTGTCGACCACTACCACCGGCATGATCTCCATACTGGTGTTGGTCAAAAAACACTCATCGGCCTGATAGAGTTGGTCAACGGTAAAATGTCCTTCCTCGATGGGCAGGTGGAGTTCTTCGGCCAATTGAATCACGGCTTGTCTGGTGATGCCGTCGAGGAGACCACAGTCCAAGGCAGGCGTACTGAGTCGGCTATTCCGGATGAAGAAGAGATTGCTGATCGTGCCTTCGGTCAGGTGTCCTTCCCAATTGAGCAGAAGGCTGTCGAACGCGTTCCCTGCGATGGCTTCTTGCTTGGCCAAGATGTTGTTGAGGAAATTGGTGGTCTTGATTCGCGGTGGGAGGGCACTCGGCAAGTTACGTTTGGTTGACGCGACCATTACGGCGACGCCTTGGTCATAGAGCTGGGGTGCCGGAGGCACCAGCCGCTTGGTCATCACGACGACGGTCGGCGAGGAGCACAGGGCCGGATCCAGCCCAATATCCCCGACTCCACGCGAGACCGTGATTCGCACATAGGCGTCCTGTTGATCAGTTCCCACCTCGTTGCGCTCCATGGCTTCCTGAAGAATGGCGGCCCACTGTCGGAGAGGAATCGGAATCCTCATGCCGATGGCATCAGCGGACTGAAACAGTCGTGATAGATGGCGGTCTCGCATGAAGAGGCGGGGACCGTACGAGCGCATCGTTTCAAAGACCCCATCACCGTAGAGAAATCCATGATCGAAGACGGAGATTGCAGCTTCGTGGTCTTGCACAAATCGATCATTCAAGTAGATCCACATCGTGCTACCCCAAAGCGCTGAAAAAAGCCTGGGCCTTATGAATGGTTTCCTCGTACTCGCGTGCAGGGTCGGAATCGGCCACGATGCCGGCACCGACCTGGAGATAGCCTGTCCCATTCATCATCGTGAGCGTACGAATCAGGATATTGAAGTCGAGATCGCCACTCCAGCTGAGATACCCCATGGAGCCGGTATAGGGACCGCGGCGGACTGGTTCCAATTCCTCAATGATCTCCATACAGCGGATCTTCGGAACGCCAGTGATCGTGCCTCCTGGGAACATGGCTCTGAGTAGATCGAACCCGGTCGCCTGCTCCGTGAGCGTACCGGCGATATGAGACACCAAGTGGCTGACATGCGAGTACTGCTCCAAGGTCATGACTTCATCTACCTGGAGGCTCCCAAATCGGCAGACACGACCGAGATCGTTGCGCTCGAGATCGACGAGCATAATATGTTCCGCTCGCTCCTTCTCATTGGCCTGCAGTTCCGCGACGAGTCGTTCATCTTCGAACGGTGTTTTCCCTCGTGGCCTGGTTCCTGCGATTGGCCTGGTATCTGCTCGACGACCGTCAAGGCGAACAAGGCGCTCGGGTGATGAGCTGATGAGGCGGACGGTATCGAGCCGGAGTAGTCCAGAAAAGGGCGAAGGGTTCAGAGTCCGTAGGCGACGATAGGCGGAGAGATCGGCTTGCGGCTGTCCTTGACGGAGTGCCGCACAATTGATGGTGAAGCGGTGTGAGAGATTTACTTGGTAAATGTCACCGGCGGCGATGTAATCCTGGCACCGGCGGACACTCTGCATATAGACTGATCGTTCCTGCTCGGGTGTAAAGGTGAGGGGGCCTAGATCGTCTGGATGGGCGTCGCCTGTATGTGGCTGCGTCAAGCAGGCTTCGAATCCAGCAAGCCGGTCCCTTCCTTCGCGGAGTAGGTGTTCTCGCGACTCACCTAAAAATCGTGTCAGTGGCGGACAGAACATCAGTATCAGATGGTTGCACTCATGGTCGATTGCTGCGACGAGATCAAAAAATGCGAATTCCAAGTCAGGAACGATGGGATGAACTGATGCGAACGACGGTAATGTCTCAAATTGGCGAACGAGATCATAGCTGAGATAACCCACGGCCCCTCCGAAAAACGGAGGAGCGTCGGGGGGGCGAGCAATGTGCTGATCGGCAAATAGTTGGGCCAACCTCTGAAAGGGAGCCAATCCTGACGAGCTGTGGTTCCAGGTCGGTCGTTCTGCCAGGTGGCTGCCCATCCCTGACAGCCGGTAATAGGGGTCTGTGGAAAGGTACGAATATCGCCCCATCGATGGCCCACCGCCACTTTCCAAAAGAAAAGACGGCTGCCCGGTCGAAGCGATATTTGCATACAGCCCCAAGGGGGTCGTCGATGGACAGGGACGAGTGACGATAAGCGGTGAGGGGGAGCCATGCAAAAACCTTAATGATGTAGCGTGTCGCATGGATTGGGGATGCCTTGATCAGTACTGCAAAATAACGTCGGCTCACTATACCGCAGAGATTTCTGGGGAGATAGATGCCTAACGGCTTGACATTACAAGCAGACCTTTGCTTAAATTGCACGCCCATCAATGGCAGAGTTGTGACTGCGTGCTCCGCCTCCCATGGGTTTCAGGATGGCCCCTCCACAAGATCCCTTATATGCGGGGCTCGGCCAAGCGATCAGGATCGCAACTGATCTGCTTGCTGCCTTGATTGTGGGAGGAGCATTGGGGTGGGTCTGTGATACGTATGTGTTCGACTCGACACCATGGAGTATGATTATCGGGCTTCTGATGGGGATCGTGGCAGGGATGAGAAATGCGTATCGATCGATTCAACGGTGGCCGAAGACGTAGTGTTTCAGACTGACGCTTTCATTAACTAAAACCCTAATAAGGACAGACGAAAACATCGTGGAAGAAAGCCCCCTTCATCAATTCGAGCTTCAGAACTGGATTCCCATTTCGCTGGGCGGATTGGATATTTCCATTAATAAGGCCGTTGTCTTTATGTGGATCGTCGTGCTGGTCGCGGCGGTGCTCATGGTGATGGCAGGGTCTGCAAGGAAGTTGGTCCCTGGTAAGTTGCAGAGTCTGGCAGAGATGATGGTGGATTTCATTCGCAGCATGATCCTGGACACGATGGGGAAGGAGGGGATGCGATTCTTTCCCTTGGTCGCCACTCTCTTCGTGTTCATCCTCTTGAGTAATCTGATCGGCTTGATTCCAGGCAGCTATACGGTGACGAGCCAGATTATCGTGACGGCCGTCTTCTCGTTCGTGGTCTATGGGTTGAGCCTGGTCATGGGGTTCATGCTACACGGCGCAAAGTTCCTCGGCATCCTGGTTCCGCCAGGGACACCAGGATGGTTGGTGCCCTTGATGATTCCGATTGAGATCATTAGCCAGGTGGCGCGACCAGTTTCACTGGCGGTTCGATTGTTTGCCAACATGACGGCGGGCCATGTGATGCTCGCGGTCTTGTTCAGTCTCACGATCGGAGGCGGGTTGCTGATCGGATGGTTACCCTTTGCGTTTACGGTCGCCATCTATGGATTGGAATTCGGTATCGCGTTTATTCAAGCCTACATTTTCAGTATCTTGACCTGCGTCTACCTGGGTGACGCGTTTCATTTACATGGCCACGATGAGCACGCGCATTAGCGCATGCCAGTTTAGACAAGAGAGGAGTAAGACATAATGGATTCAGCAGCAGCAGGGTTGATCGGTATGGGATGTGCCGCGGCAGGGTTTGCCGGAGCGGGTGTGGGTATCGGGTTTATCTTTGGAAAGATGATCGAGGTGGTGGCCCGTCAGCCTGAGGCCGAAGCACGCGTCACGAAGTACATGTGGATCGGGTTCGCATTGGTGGAAGCCATTGCGCTCTACGGCCTGGTCATCGCCTTCATTATCATGGGATTCCGTAAATAACTAGGGAGCGTTAACCGTTACTCGTTAATCGTTTATCGAGAGATCATTCTCGTCCGACGTTTCACGTGTAACGTTTCACGAACGCGTGTATGCCACAGTTTGAATCGCACTTTTTCTCGTCTCTGATTTTCTGGGAAGTCGTGTCATTCGGCATTTTATTGTTCATCCTGTATAAGTACGCATTCCCGGGTATCCTCAGTGTCCTTGAGGAGCGAGAAAAGAAAATTAAGGACAGCCTCGATCAGGCCGAGCGTCATCGATCGGAGGCCGAGAGTCGGCTGAAGGACTATGAGGCGAAGCTCAGTGCAGCGGGTAAGGAAGCGGAGGCTATTCTTGCGGCGGCAAAGGAACGAGCGCAGCGGCTACTTGATGAAAACGAGCAACGGTTGACTGCTGACGCCGAGCGGATTAAAGGCGATGCCACAAGGGAGATCGAGCAAGAACGGCGCAAGGCCCTTCAGGACATCCGTACCCAGACCACGGAATTGGCCCTGATGGTCGCGGAAAAGGTTGTGCAGCGGAGTTTGACCGAAGCTGATCAACGGAAGTTCGCCGACGAAGCGCTTGAAGCCCTCTCTCGATCACAACAGCGCTAATCTATTTCCATCGTGATTGTCAGGGGGTGTCAGCTCAGGCTGACTCCCCCTGGGCGATACCCATCCAGATCTACCGTCACAAACTGAAATCCCAGTTCTTTGAGTCGTGCAGTGATTCGTGTGCACCGAGCGGGCTCAATGAGCCAGGGGAGGTCATTGGGGGCCACTTCAATTCTGGCAATGTCGCCATGGTTTCTGACTCGAAAATGACGGAGCCCCTCACCTTGAAGCATGGCTTCGGCTTCTTCGACTCGGCTCAGTTTTTCCAGTGTGATTGGCATTCCACGTGGGATTCGTGACGACAGGCAGGCTGCGGCAGGTTTATCCCAATTCGAGAGCCCGAGTCCCTTAGCCAGGACGCGGATCTCGCCTTTAGACAGTTCGACTTCGACCAATGGGCTGCGGACACCCCATTCACGTGCCGCCTTTATCCCGGGGCGATCATCACCCAGGTCGTCCAGATTGGTGCCATCCACGACATATGCAGCACTCGTTGATTGTCGGACATTGCCAAGTAGCTGATATAAATCGGTTTTGCAGTGAAAGCACCGGCTGGCATCATTCTTGATGAAATCATCAATGGCCAATTGATCCGTCTGCACTGTTTCATGCCGGGCGCCGATTTCCTGAGCGACTCGCTTCGCTGCTTCCAGTTCCAGTAAGGGGAATGTCGGTGAGACGGCTGTGATGCCGATCGCCTTGTCCCCAAGTTGCTCATGCGCAACTTTCAACACGAAGGTGCTGTCGATTCCACCGGAATAGGCGACAACCACAGACCCCAATTCTGTGAGCAAGGTTCGGAGTCGAAGAAGTTTCTCTTGGAGAACAGTGGCTTGCATAGGTGCTTGGTTCCTAACATCGCGCAACAAATCACGATGATGTTCACGCGCCCGGCTAGTGACGGACTTTCGCTTTGGTAATGTTCCCCACCACCACAAGGGCGTAAAGCTGAGGGTTGAGGTATTGTTTAGCCACGCGCTGCACATCGTCTTTCGTCACTCGGTCAATCCATTTGGGGTATTGGCTGAAGTAGTCGAATCCGAGTCCGAAAAATTCTACCTGACCTAAGACTTGCGCCAGCTTGGCGGTTGAGTCCATTCGCAATGGAAAGCTCCCCATCAGAAACGACTTTGCCTCGGCGAGTTCCTGGTCGGTCACCGGTGCTTCACGGATCGCCTTCATCTCGGCCAAGACGCTGCTGATGGCCTGGTTGGTGGTCTCAGTTCTGGTCTGGAGGTTGATCCAGAACGATCCCGGCATGGCTTTCGCATCGTAGTGGCTCGTGATGCCGTAGGCAAGGCCCTGCTTGTCACGAATGGAATCCATCAGCCGCGAGGAAAATCCGCCGGCTCCTAGCACATGATTCATGACGGTGACTGCATAAAAATCAGGGTTCGTTCGGGTGATTCCGGAATGACCCAATACAATAGTAGACTGAGTTAAGTCTTTTTCGATGAATTGGACGGTCTTTTTGTCGACACTGGGTGGTTTTCTGACCGGCCGGGGTGGGGCTAGGCCTTTCTTCCAAGACCCAAAATGTACCTGAACGAGCGATGTCGCTTGTTCGACCGTCACGTCACCGACGATGGTTAGGATGACCTGGTTCGGGAGGTATTCCTTGGCGTAGAAGCTCTGAATATCGGACAAGCTGATCTTGTTGAGCGTCTCCTCGGTTCCCTGTACCGGCCAGCGATAGGGGTGCGTTTGATAGACCAGCTGGTTGAAGGCTTTCATAGCCACATGACCGGGGTCATCGTTGTCGCTCGCGATTTCACCAAGGATCTGTGATCGAACCCGTTCAAATTCCTGTTTGGGGAATGCCGGGTGTTGAAGGATATCGGCAAGAAGTGTAAACCCCAGCTCGATATCCTTTCTCAGGATACGGGCCGATGCGGTCGTGAAATCTTCGCTGGCTTGCGCGCCCAGTGATCCCCCGACAAAGTCGATCTGTTCGGCGAGTTGCTTGGACGATCGCGATGTGGTGCCCTCATCAAGCAGGCTGGCAACAAGATTCGCAATACCTGCCTTCTCCGGAGGGTCCTGCGACGAGCCAGCTTTGATGAGTGCATGGAGTTCCACGATAGGAAGGAAATGCTGTTCCAACACGACGACGGTCATCCCATTCGGCGCGGTAAACTTGACAGGCACAATGTCCGCGGCAGTTGCTCCCGGGGGAACACTCATCGAGAACGCGACACAGAAAGCCCAGTACATCGGCTGGAGATGTGAACGCACTCGAGCGAGTCGGGAGCTCGAATTAGAGTGCTCCGCGGGGCATGCGTTGTGAGTCATGGCGTCCTAGGATTTTCCATCATGGGTTGCTGAGGGAGCCGATTCGGGTGGTTTTGAGGGTAAGGGGATGAGAATCCCGGTGGTTCGATTGTCAGGGGTCAAATACTGCTTCGCGACACGTTGAATGTCATGGGCAGTGACCGTACGGATACGCTCAACGAACTGATTGACTCGTCGCCACCCTGCACCGACGGTCTCCGCCTGCCCCATGAGCATGGCATGACGAAAATTCGAGTCTTGTTCAAATACGCGCGACGCTTCGACCTGGTTTTTGGCTCGTTGTAGCTCCAGCTCCGATGGGGGCTCATTCTGAAGACGTGCGACCTCACGTTGGAGGGCTTCCTCCACAGGCTCTATCTTCGCCCCAGGATTGACTAGTGCATAAAAATAGAATAGGCCGGGATCGGTTTGCAGTAAGCTGTAGTCTGCACCAACTGCGAGCGCCATTTTCTGGTCATAGACGAGACTCTGGTAGAGACGGGAACTCTTCCCATGCGAGAGGATCGACTCAAGGAGGTCCAGAGCGTAGCTGTCCTCGCTCGAATAATTTGGGATGCGAAATCCCATCATCACGAACGGGACCTGTGCTTCCCGCTTGAGGAGAAACCGGCGTTCGCCGCGCTGTTCCGGCTCGGGCGGCAGAGTTTGTTTCGGCGATGGGCCTCGGGGAATCGGCTCAAAGAGCCGTTTGATTATGGGAAGGAGTGAGTCGGCCTTGATGTCGCCCACCACGATCAACGTGGCATTGTTGGGCGAATAAAAGGTGTCGTAGTGGCGCTGTAAATCCTCGATCGCCATCGCGTCGAGATCTGCAAACCAGCCGATCACCGGCCAATGGTAGGGATGGCTCATGAAGACCTGGGCAAACAAAGCCTCCACTAAGGCGCCTTGTGGGTCATCCTCGGATCTCAAACGGCGCTCCTCTTTCACGACGTCACGCTCAGTCTGGAACTCGCCGTGATCGAGCAGCAATCCTTGCATCCGGTCGGCCTCTAGTTCCAAGGCAAGTCCGACGCGGTCAGCCGCCACATTTTCAAAATAGGCAGTGAAATCCTGTCCCGTAAAGGCGTTATCAATCCCACCATTCTTCCGGATGATACGGGAAAAAGAGCCTTTGGGATACCTGGCCGTCCCTTTGAACATCATGTGCTCGAGCATATGTGAGAGTCCCGCACGACCCATGACTTCATTGCGGGAGCCTACCTTGTACCAGACTTGGACCGTGGCCACCGGGGCTTTCGGCACTTCGATCAGCAGCACCTTCATGCCGTTGGAGAGGATGGATTCGTTGGGGTCGGCCCCCATGGAGATGGAGTGATCGCCCAGGATCAGAAGCATCCCTGCCAGGCAGGCAAACCAAGTGCGTGTAGTAATCGGCCTGATCATAATGGACGTTGAATACGGCATGCTAACAACGGGTTTCGATAGCTGTCAAGGTAACGGGAGGTTGGTTGCCGGAGACCTCACCAAGTTGTCCGCAGGCCCCATAGACGTCGCGCCCTCGGCTTCTACGGACATACACATCGAGTCCCGCCTTACGGAGATCGGATTGAAAGCGAACCACGTCTTTGTCGGGCGGACGATGAAATCGACTTCCAGGAAACTCATTGAACGGGATCAGATTGACTTTGCAGCGCAAGGATTTCAGCAACTGCACTAAGCGTCGAGCATCGGCTGGAAGATCGTTGACACCGGCCAGGAGAACGTATTCGAACGTCAACCGTTGGTGCGGCGCAAGTGGGTACCGTCGACAAGCAGCCAGGAGCGATTTCAGGGACGCGATGTTACTGGCAGCAGGCATCAGGTCTCGGCGTTGTTCCTCCGTGGTGGCATTCAGAGAAACGGCGAGATTCACGCCTATCGCGGCGATTTCCGAGAGGCGGGATGCCAGACCCGCCGTCGAGACCGTAATGCGTCTCCGCGACCATCCCAGGCCCCAGGGTTTGTTCGTGAAGGCGGCCACGGCGGCTTTGAGTGCCTCCACATTGGCGAGAGGTTCTCCCATTCCCATGAATACGAGATTCGTGATGTGTTCCTCGGACGTCAGAAGGTCTTGCGCGGTCAGAACTTGATCGATGATTTCATTGAGCTTGAGGTTGCGTTTCAGCCCCATCTGCCCGGTGAGGCAAAACCCACAGTCCAACATGCACCCCACCTGGGTCGATACACAGAGGGTCAGCCTGGTGTCGTCCGGGATCAAGACGGATTCGACCGTCATTCCGTCTTCGAGCGTCAAGAGCACTTTACGTGTTCCATCTTGAGAGCGAAGCACGGTCACCTTCTCTGAACGCCCGATGGCGGCCGATTGCGAGAGTGCGACCCGATCCTGCATCGGGAGATCGGTCATGTCCATGATTGTTCGAAGACGCCGTTGATAGATCCAGCGAAGAATTTGTGTGGTTCGATATGAGGGCCAGCGGTGCGTGCGGACAAACCGGGCCATCTGAAGTTCGGTGAGAGCCAAAAGATGAACCGTTGTGTTCAGGTGCGAAACCGATGGGTTGGCCATATGTTTCCTGTGCTGGATGAGCAGCCTATCATAGCGCATATCACTCCGCATATGATTCGGGTCGCTCACCGACCTGCAATTCTTTTTCCATTGTGCGTGGTGCTGTATATAATGGGACCGGGTGGATCTTGATGGGCAAGGTATGAGAAACCCTAATGTATCGGCGGTTGTCGGTATCTGCATGACGCTGTTCGGTGTGTTCGTGCCTGCGCATGATGCGCACACCGCGCAAGTCGCCGCGCTGGACCAACCGAATACTGAGAACTGTGCATCTCCCGAGGAATGTTTTCTGGCGGCGGTCTGGCCGAGGGAACGACTAGGGAATGCCTTGACGAAGGATCAAGTCGTCGCGCTGAAACTCGAGCGCCTTCGTAAGGTCATGGAAGGGGTTCCGGCATCACTCTGGGCGAAGCGGGCCGGCTTGCTCTCCGGCGTGATTCTGGCTGATCGGAACCCTGCGGCTGCACTGTCGTATCTTCGAGCTGCACAACAAGACTTTCCGGTTCTCGACGATTACATCCGATTCTGGATCGGAGAAGTTCACTTGCGCCTGGGGGAGGTCAAGGAGGCCGCAGCGATGTTCGAAGGAGTGTCGCAAGCGGTTCCTGATTCCAACTTGCTCAACTTAGTCGCGCTCCGCGCCGGGGAAGCCTGGTACCGAGCGGCCAGTTGTCCGGAGGCGATTGCTTGGTCCCTGAAGGCGGTGAGTGGAAATGATAAAGACCCTCAGAGTGCGCAGGCATGGCTGCGATTGGCCTCGTGCTATCTTCGAGAAAATCAGGTGACCGAAGCTCGAGACACGCTGAAGCAACTCTGGGTGAAGTTTCCGCAAACGAAGGAAGCAAAGGAGGCGGAGGCACTGTTGGCGAACAGCGGCGGAGGTGCGTCATGGAGTGCCTCTCCCGACCTGCATTATGAGCGGGCCCAGGCGTTTCTGGCACAGTCTCTCCATTCGGAAGCGATTGATGAGCTCAAAAAGTTCATGACTCTGGATCCTTCTTCTCCACAACGCCAGGATGCCAAACTTAAATTGGGGATTGCACAGGTTCGGCTCAAGACCTACGACCAGGCGCGCGACACATTCTCCGCACTGACTGACGATCAAGGGCCTCGGGGGGATGAGGCGACGGTTTGGTTGGCGCGAGTCTACCTCCGCCAGGGGTTGGGAGAAAAGCTGTTGGATTTGTGTCGCACGCTCTCCAGGCGGACCTTGACTCCGGAGCAGAAGGGACAGATCAATCTGTTCGCTGGAATCTGGTTGGAGGATCAATCCCGCTTCGACGAAGCAGCGGAACGATATCGACATGTGGCCAAGATGGGTGACCCTGCTTCTCAACGGACCGAGGCACAATGGCGGGAAGGGTGGTTGCTGTATCGAACGGATCGCCAACGGGAAGCAATCCGTGTGTGGCAACAGATTGTCGACCAAAAAGACAGCGATATTGAACCTCAAGCGCTCTACTGGATCGCTCGCGCCCACGGGCAGCTTGGAGATACCAAGGCGAAGGATCTGTTTGTGCAACTCTGTCAACGGTTCCCGTACACCTACTATTGTCAGATGGCACGGGAGCAGGGGAACATACCGATTCTCTCACGACCCGAACAGGAGCCGGCTGTGTCACCCGTGTCAGCCGTTCAGCCCGTTTCGGAGGCCGTTCACGCACCGACTCAGGAGAGCCAGGTTACGAATCGGACGCAAATTGAACAACAGTCGGCCTTCCGGCGAGCGGTTGAACTGAGACTGCTCGGCCGAGAGCAGGATGCCGCGAGAGAGTTGAGCGCCTTGACGGATCGGTATAGTCGAGATCCCGAGGTATTGGCCGCATTATCTATCATGCTGAATGAAGTCGGTGCGTACCATCATGCACTACGTCTCGTGCGATCGCGATTCCGGGAGAAGCTGGAGCGAACCGGGGGAACGATCGCCGACGGTTTGTGGAACGTTGCCTATCCAACCGGATTGATCCCGACGATTAAAATGTCGGCGACCAACGGGGTTGATCCCTTTCTGGTTGCCGCAATTATCCGAGAGGAAAGCCAGTATGATTGGAAGGCAGTGTCCCGTGTCGGTGCCATCGGTTTGATGCAAGTGATGCCGACCACGGCGACTGCCGTTGCGCAGCAGCATCATCTGCCAAACGTGTCCCGAGAGGATCTCTTCGACCAAGAAGTCAACATTCGGATCGGTGTGCGGTATGTGGAACAACTCCTGGCACAGTTCTCCGGCAATGTCGTGCAAGCGATCGCAGCATACAACGCCGGCCCGGTCGTCGTGGGGAATTGGGCGACAACGTATCGCGGTCGAAGTGAGGATGAGTTCGTGGAGCTGATTCAGTACCAGGAGACGCGGCAATACGTCAAACGGGTGCTCCGCAGTTACAAGGAGTATCTGCGTTTATTCGGTGCCCCTAAAACCGTTTCTTGACAGGATCTTGTGAAATTTTTATAGTGCGCCACAATCTATTGTGGTCCTAACCAAGAGGGGATGATTATGTCGCTGGATCGAATGGATGCGCTCGAAACGCGAATTCGTGACCTGGTCAAGCTTGTTCAGGAGCTCAAACGAAAGAACGGACTCTTGGAGGAGGAACTCAAGACGGCTCGCCAGCGGTTGGACCAGCAGGATGATATGAATCGCAGATGGGAAATGGAGCGAACTGATATCAAGACGCGAATCGAAAAAGTCATGAGCGAGATCGAGCTGCTCGAGTGTATCGAGGATCCAAAGGAGGTGGCCATTGACTAAAACTATCGATGTGGAAATTTATGGCCACCGGTATGCCATCACCGGCGATAGCGATGATGCTTATGTCCGCCGGTTGGCGCATTTTGTCGACGACCATATGAAACACCTCGCGGAGGGAATGAAGACCACGACGCCCTCAAAACTGGCGGTGCTCACCGCGATTAATCTTGCCCATCAACTCTTCGAATCCGAGAAGAAACGGGTTCAGGGAGAGGCTGATGTCGAACGGCGGATGGTGAATTTAATGGAATCGATCGAGGAGCAAATGCCGTCGTCGCTCTTCCGATAGGGGTGATTCGCCTTGCTTTCAAAGAGTCCCTTTGTTATCGTGTAGATAAGTGAATGGCGGTGGAGTAGGAAGGGCATAGCATTGAACCGTTGAATGACTTGGAAATACGTGTCAAGAAAACCACAGGTACGGTTGTTCTGAAGGGATACGAAGTGTTTGTTCAAGGGGTGCGCAATTTGCAGATCGTGGGGAGTCAACCATGTCAGTTCGTCTTGGGATGCGAAGATGCTCAAGGTGCACCACGATCATGGCAGATGCCGGCCGGACAGGGGGATGATCCAGCATCCGTTGCTGTATTGTCCACCGCCTCGTGTCGATGACTGAGGAGTGCGAGGCAAACAGCAGAATCCGGCAGGTGTGAAAGTTGTATCCTGATGAACGCCTGTGCTTCCAAGTGAAGCGATTTCCAGTCTCCTAAAGCTCTTCCTTCATCATCACCGCACATGTCTGAATCGTGTCCGTTGTCCGTGATGTGTCATGGTGCGCCTGGCTCGGTCCAAGCGGATCCGGCTTGGCGAAATTTAAGAAGGGGGTGACTCCCATTTCTACTGAAACGGTTGTATCCATCGTGCTGTCTCTGATCGTGGGTGCCGTGGTTGGGGCGGGGGTATTTGAGCTGCTGCGACGCCGTGTGACGGGTGCGAAACAGGCTGAGGCGGAAGAACTCGCGAAACAGGTTGTCCAGAATGCTCAGCGAGAAGCGGAGAATGTCCTCAAGGAAGCCAGATTTGAGGCCAAAGATCTTGCGTTTAGGGCAAAGTCCGAGTTCGAACAAGAGCAAAAGGCGAAGTTAGGTGAACTGTCCGGAGTGGAAAAACGGCTCATCCAGCGAGAAGGTGTGTTGGATGGAAAATTGACGGCCGTTGAAAAACGCGAAAGCGAAGCCCGGAGGCGCGAACAGGATTTCGCAAAACGGGAGGAAGGGTTGGCGGCGAAAGAGGCTGCTTGCGCCAAAGCTGAGCGTGAACACCGGGAAGCCCTGGAGCGCGTTGCGGGCATGACGGCCGAAGAAGCCAAAAAACAATTGATCGTTGAGATGGAGTCGCAGGCAAGACTAGATGCGGTGGGAATCGCCAAGCGAACCATTGAAGAGGCCCGTGAGAATGCCGAACGAGAGGCGCGGGAGATCATTACCTCATCGATTCAACGCGTTGTTCGTGACTATGTCTCGGAGTCGACGATTTCAGTCGTCCCAATTCCGAATGATGCGATGAAGGGGCGGATCATTGGTCGTGAAGGGCGCAATATCCGCGCCTTGGAAGCGGCGACCGGCATCGACCTTATTATTGATGAAACACCTGAGGCCGTGATTATTTCCGGGTTCGATCCCTTGCGGCGCGAGATTGCGAAGGTATCCTTGGAGCGCCTGATGCACGATGGGCGCATCCATCCCACGCGTATCGAGGAGATCGTTGAAAAGGTCAAGGTCGACATCGACAAGTTGATGTACGAAGAGGCGGAGAAGATCATCTTTGAACTAGGCCTCTCCGATTTTAACCCGGAGTTGATCAAGGTCTTGGGTCGCCTGAAATATCGAACGAGTTACGGCCAGAACAATCTCTATCACGCCCGAGAAGCGTCCTACATCTGTGGCATCATGGCGTCGGAGTTGGGCCTCGATGTCAAGTTGGCTCGGCGTGGGGCGCTCCTTCATGATATCGGCAAAGCCGTCAGTCATGAAGAGGAGGGGCCTCATGCCATGCTGGGGGCGGAGATTGCCAAGAAATACGGGGAATCGGCGAAGATCGTCAATGCTATCGCGGCCCACCACGAGCAAGTAGAGCCGATTTGTCCGGAGAGCGTATTGGTGGCCGCGGCTGAGGCCCTGTCGGCCGCTCGTCCTGGAGCAAGACGCGAGGCACTTGAGTCCTATGTGAAGCGGTTAGAGAAGCTGGAGTCGCTCGCAACCGGGCACAAAGGCGTCCAGAAAGCATATGCCATCCAAGCGGGGCGTGAAATTCGGGTCATCGTTCGGCAGGAAGACATCACGGATGCCGAGTCGTTCCAGCTTTCACGCGAATTGGCCAAGAAGATCGAACAGGAGTTGACCTATCCGGGCCAAATCAAGGTAACGGTCATTCGGGAAAGCCGGTACGTGGAATACGCCAAATGAAGGTGTTATGTATCGGCGACGTCATGGGAGAGCCGGGCCGTCGAGCGCTTGCTCGAACGGTGCCTCGTCTGGTTGCCCAGCACCAGATTGATGCGGTCATCGCCAATGGGGAGAATGTGGCCGGAGGCTTCGGTATCACGCCGGAGTTAGCCGAGGAGCTTTTTGACACAGGCGTCTCAGTCGTTACGACGGGCAATCATGCGTGGGATAAAAAGGAAGCCGTCGACTATTTTTCTCGCGAGCCTCGGTTGTTGCGCCCCGCAAACTATCCGCCGGGGGTGCCTGGAAGCGGGAGTGTTGTCATTGAGACTGCGGGGGGTGAGCGCTTGGCCGTTCTCCAGGTGATGGGCCGGGTGTACATGCCGACGATTGATTGTCCCTTCCAGACGGCTAAGCGTGAGGTATCGAGATTGAAACGGGAAACCTCAGCCATCATCGTCGACATGCATGCGGAAGCGTCGTCTGAAAAAATGGCGATGGGGCATTTTTTGGATGGAGAAGTGACGGCCGTCGTCGGAACACATACCCATGTGCAGACGGCAGATGAACAGATCCTTCCGAAAGGGACCGCCTATATGACGGATATCGGAATGACGGGCCCGCTTCATTCGGTCATCGGGGTCAAAAAGGAACTTGCCATCGAGAAGTTCTTGACCGGTATGCCCAAGCGGTTTGAGGTCGCCTCCGGGCCTTCGGTGTTTTGTGCCGTCTTGCTTGAGCTGGATGCGCGATTGGGCAAGGCCGTGGCGTTCGAACGGATTCGCCACATCGACTAAACGAAGCGCCACCCGATGTCTCACGTGCCTCTCGCTGCTTCGTATCAATTCTGAATGCCTCACAGTCTTCATGAGAAGAGGACTCACCCATACCAAGCCGTCGTCATCGCTTTTCCCTCTCGATGTGTCCTCGAGACAGGTGCTCACGGTCTCAGAACTGACGGCCAGGGTACGAGCCTCCCTCGAGACTTCCTTTTCGGAGGTGTGGCTCGAGGGGGAGATCTCCAACTTACGCGCGCCAGGGTCTGGGCATCTGTATTGTACCCTTAAGGATCAGACGAGTCAGATTCGCGCGGTGATCTTTCGATCGACCGCCCTGCGATTGCGGTTTGGCTTGGAGGACGGTCTTCATGTCATCGTGCGTGGGCGACTCTCGGTCTATGAACCGCGGGGGGAATATCAGCTCATTCTGGACCATGTTGAGCCGAGGGGACTGGGTGCTCTTCAGTTGGCCTTTGAGCAACTGAAGCGCCGCCTGGAAGATGAGGGGCTCTTCGATGCCACCCGCAAACGATCACTTCCGGTCTTTCCACGGACCGTCGGCCTTGTGACCTCGGCGACAGGGGCGGCGGTTCGAGACATGGTGGCGGTCTTGCACCGTCGATGTCCCATCGTGCGTATTATCCTGGTGCCGGTCTCAGTGCAGGGCGACGGGGCGGCGGAACAGATCGTGGCCGCCATTGAAGCGTTGAACCAGCTGGGGACCGTCGATGTCATGATTGTCGGACGGGGCGGTGGGTCATTGGAAGATCTCTGGAGCTTCAACGAAGAAATCGTGGTACGGGCGGTTGCCGGCTCAGTGGTTCCCGTCGTATCAGCCGTCGGACATGAGACGGATGTGACGCTGACCGACTTCGCCGCAGATGTCCGAGCTCCGACACCCTCGGCCGCTGCTGAACTGGTTGTTCCGGTCTTAGCCGAGTTGGTGGAACGGCTAGAGATGCTCAACGCGCGCGCTCGGCAAGCCATCACCGCACAGTGCTTGGATCAACATCAGCGCCTCGATCTTGTGCTGGCCCATATGGGCCATATTCGGCTAAGGATTCTTAAGGAAGCCCAGCGGGTGGATGAGGCCGTGGCGGATATGCGAGAAGCGACACAGGCCAAGCTGAGGGGGGCGATGGTCGATGCTCAGGCCTGGACACAAGCGCTGATGGCGCAGAATCCGGTCTTCCACGTGCGTCGGGATTTGGGGATTGTCCCGCAGCTGCAGTCGCGGTTGACCGCAGCGATGGGTCATGTCCTGACGCAGAAGATGCAACTGACACGCGGTACCCTCTGGAGGTTGAACGGGCTGAGTCCACTTGCGATTCTGGAACGTGGATATGCGATTCTCGAAACGGTGCCGAGGCATCAAATCATTCGAGATGTCGGGCAGGTGGCGGTTGGAGACGAGGTGGTTGCCCGTCTGACCAATGGGCAGGTTCGTTGTACGGTGAATGACGTGGCGTCGAACCCCTCGGTTTAAAATCGTACCGGGGCTTCGCTATAATGATCGGTCTTGAAGGGAGAAGGTTGTGGCTGGGGTGAAATTTGAACAGGCGATGGCTCGATTGGAAGTCATCGTGGGGGAGTTAGAAAAAGGGGATCTGCCTCTCGATGAATCATTGAAGATTTTCGAGGAGGGCATTCGACTCTCAAAGAGTTGCCTCAAAGTATTGGAAGAGGCCGAACGCAAGGTCGAAGTGCTCGTTCAGGATAAGAATGGGAAGAAGCAGCTCCGAGCGTTCACTTCGGATGATATTGATGTCGTCGGTTCTGCCGAAGACTCCTAGTCAGGATGCTGAAAAAATCCGCCAGCGGCGTTCTCGCATCGCTCAGAGTCTCAACGGTTTGGAGACCACTGGGGGCAAAGTACCTATCCTCCCGCGTGTGATCGAAGCGAGCGGGGCAAGCGAAGTTTGGTATGTACCTCATCGCCTCTTTACCCGCTGCGGCCTTGCTGGAAGGCCTTTTTGAGCATTCTGGGGTGTGTCGTGTCACACGTCCTTCAGTCATATTTCAACCGGAATTGATGCCTTAGCGGAGTTTTTCAGCAGACGGCTAGTCAGTTGTTCCGCTGATCCTCTGTTCTTTTCCCTCCCCTTTTCGACGCGCATGGCGACAAGAGTGCGACCCGAGAAACATCGATGTGACCAGGTGTTGACGGCTCAGGGGCTGGCCCAGAGTCGTGACGCCGCTGCCCGAATGATTTTGGCCGGAAAGGTCAAGAGTGACGGAGTACTGGTCGACAAACCGTCCAGGCTGATTCCGATCGATGCCTCCATCGAGATTGCCGGAGGGGACCAGCCGTTTGTCGGCCGAGGTGGGGAGAAGCTCGACGCAGCACTGAATGCAGGCGTGATCGACCCACAGGGATGGACGTGTCTCGACGTTGGGTGTTCGACGGGCGGGTTCACCGACTGTTTGCTCCAACGGGGTGCGACGAAGGTCTACGCCGTTGATGTGGGCTACGGGCAATTCGATTGGCGGCTCCGTCATGACCCACGTGTCGTACTGCTTGAGCGAACGAACATCCGCCATATGGAGCGCTCTGCCGTTCCGGACCCGATTCACCTGGTCGTCATCGATGTCTCATTTATCTCGTTGACGAAAGTCCTTCCGGCCATCACGCAGTTTCTCCGACCGCAGGGCCAGGTCGTCGCCTTGATCAAGCCGCAGTTTGAAGTCGGCAAAGGTCAGGTGGGTCGGGGGGGGATCGTACGGGATGAGGGACAGCGGGCAGAGGTCGTCCAGCGAGTGATACGATTTGCCGGGGAACTCGGGTTACAGACTCTGAAAACCGTTCTCTCCGCCGTCAAAGGAAAGAAGGGGAATCAGGAGATATTCGCAATCTTTGAGTACAATGCGCCGATTCATGATATGTAAAGAGCATCGATAGCAAAGGAGTGTTCATTCAGGAGGGCCAATGAAAGTACTCGTCACGGGTGGTGCAGGATTTATCGGGTCGCATGTGGTGGATCGCCTGATTGAGGAGGGGCATCAAGTTGTCATTGTCGACAATCTGGCGACCGGGAAGCGCAAGAATGTCAATCGCGCGGCAAGCCTCTACAAGACCGACATTACCAGCTGGCGCCTCGAACGGATCTTTCGCAATGAACGGCCGAACATCGTGCTGCATCTCGCGGCGCAGGTCAGTGTGCGCAAATCTGTCGAAGATCCAGGGTTTGATGCCCAGGTCAATGTGCTGGGGACTATGAACGTGTTGCAACAAGCGGTTCGGTATGGCTGTAGAAAGGTGGTGTTCTCGTCATCCGGTGGGGCGATCTACGGCGAACAGGAGGCCTTCCCGGCTCCTGAATCGCATGCCACCAATCCCTTATCGCCTTATGGCATCAGCAAGCTATGCGGCGAACATTACCTCTCGTACTTTCAGCGCGTCGGCGGGATTCCCGTAGTCAGCCTCCGCTATGCCAACGTCTACGGACCGAGACAGGACCCGGAAGGTGAGGCAGGGGTAGTGGCGATCTTCATTCAAAAGCTGTTGAACGGCGAGCAGCCCATCATCAACGGCAATGGCCGTCAAACCAGAGATTTTGTGTTCGTCGAAGATGTGGCCGAGGCCAATCTGGCCGCCATGGGTCAGGATGCGCATGGAGTCTATAACGTCGGCACCGGCGCCGAAACATCCGTGAACGAGCTATTCCGCATGCTGGCTGGACTAACCGGGTCCAGTGCCAAGGAAGTTCATGGGCCGGCCAAAGCCGGCGAGCAGATCCGGAGCGTCGTTGACGCGGCGAGGATCAAGCAAGAGCTTGGGTGGGAGGCCAAGATGGACCTCGCAGAGGGGCTCAAACAGACAGTGGAATTCTTCCAAGGGAAGAGTCGATAACCGGCCACCCGATACACCGGGAACGACGGTTCAGTCCTGTACGACTTTCCTTGGAACAGCGGGTGCTCGGCGGCCGGCGTTCTGAGTTGGATCAGTACCGGGGTACGCTTCCGTCCACCTGGATCGACCAGGCATCGATCCCACCAATCAGATTCTTCACGTTGGAAAATCCCTGTTGAAGGAGGAATCCCGTCGCATCCCCGCTGCGCATGCCATGATGGCAGTAGGCGATAATCTCGGTCTCCCGATCCAATTTCGACAGTGACTGAGGCAATGTGCCGAGTGGAATCAGCACGGAGTTATCGAGCCTAGCCAGTTGATTCTCCCAGGGCTCACGTACATCCAAGAGTACCAGCTGATCCCCTTTATCGATCCGAGCCTTCAGCTCTTTCGGTGTAATCGTAAAGCTCATATGACCGCCTCCTTTTTATTAAAACAAATCATAAGCGAGTGAAGAAAAGACTGTCAAATGCAGTCGGCTAGCCTGATTAACCGGACTCCTCTGCTCGTTCCGTATCCGATGCCTCGTCGAACATCCAGCGTCCCCGTCGGTCTGCAATTTCGAGTGCTTCGATCAGCTGATTGATGAAATCGGAGCGTGGAATCTCTTCCGCTCCGAACCGCATGACATGGGGAGAGGACTGTTGGCAATCGATGAGGCGGAAGTTCCAGGCCTGGAGTTGTTGGACAAGCTTCACAAGGGCCACTTTTGATGCATCGTCGACTCTGGTGAACATCGATTCGGCAAAGAAGGCGCCTCCGATGGCTATCCCATAGAGTCCGCCGACTAAAATACCCTCCTGCCAGGATTCGACGGAATGGGCGTACCCGAGTTCATGCAGGTGCGTGTAGGCGTTCAACATGTCATCCGTGATCCAGGTCCCCCCTTCTGGATATTGGGGACGTGGCCCTGCGCATTGCTCCATGACCTGCCGAA
>JAMXAU010000207.1 GCA_024281365.1 Nitrospira sp. | reverse complement strand
GCGAGCTTCCACACCATCGCGTGCTCACGTCCTCCGCTGCCAACTACAAGAATCTTCATGCGAAATGGTTCCATATGAAAAGTGATACAAATATTCAGAAAAGAGCCGTCTCTACTGACTGCTGCGAGAGGCTGCTCAAACTGGTCTGTCACAAGACCGCAGGAAGCTCGGACACCGAGGCGTACGTTCTTGGTACGGTGAGGTGGACGGGCGACCGAGAACGCAGTGAGAGGCCAGCTTCAGTAGCCGATCAATGGCGGAAGTGGCGCATTCCGGTGAGAATCATCGCCATCCCATGCTCATCCGCTGCCTTGACGACTTCTGCGTCGCGAATTGATCCACCGGGTTGAATGACGGCGGTAATCCCCACTTCAGCAGCGGCATCGAGACCATCGCGGAAAGGAAAGAACGCATCCGACGCCATCACGCATCCCTTCACCGGCATTTGCGCTTTCATCGCGGCCAACTTCACGGAATCGACACGGCTCATCTGCCCGGCTCCAATCCCCACCGTCTGACCAGGCTTCGCGTAGATGATGGCGTTCGACTTCACGTGTTTGCACACGGTCCACGCAAATGCGCAAGCGGCATACTCCTCGTCCGTCGGTTTACGAAGTGTCGGCACCGTCAGTGCACGAAGATCCGTCAAGACTCCGAGATCGCGATCCTGCACGATCAACCCACCGACAAGCTTCTTCAGATCAAACCCCTCCTGCTTGACCTTCGTCAAGGGGCCGATATCCAACAACCGAAGATCTTTCTTGCGCTTCAACTCTGCGAGAGCATCGTCGGCAAACCCCGGAGCGATGACGACCTCAACAAATGTGGACGTAATTTCCTTGGCAGTCGCCAGATCCACGACACGGTTAAATGCCAGCACGCCTCCAAACGCCGAGACCGGATCGGTCTCTCTGGCCTTTACATAGGCTTCCACCGGTGTGGCCGCCAACGCCACGCCGCATGGATTGTTGTGTTTAATGATTGCGACGGCAGTATCGTGATATTCCTTTACCAGTTCGAGAGCCGAGTTGGCATCCAGGAAGTTGTTGTAGGACATCGCCTTCCCATGCAGAATCTTCCCTCGCGATACCGATGGCTCATGGCTGTTGAGTTCCCGATAGAACGCACCCTGCTGATGGGGGTTTTCCCCATAGCGAAGCGTTTCGCTTAACTCAAACTGAAGCGACAATACCTTGGGGAACTTCACCTCTCCACCCTTCGTCTGCTTTTCTAAGTAGCCGGCGATCAACCCGTCATAGCGGGCGGTATGTTGAAACACTTTCATCGCCAGTTCACGACGAAGCGCCGGTGTCGCGGTCTCGGTCTTCAGCGCATCCAGCACGCGGGAGTAATCAGCCGGGTCGACCACCACAAGCACATCGTCATGATTCTTGGCGGCTGATCGCAACATGGAGGGGCCGCCGATATCGATATTTTCAATGGCGTCCTCGAAACGGCAATCTGGCTTGGCAATAGTGGCTTCAAAGGGGTAGAGATTCACGATCACAACATCGATTGGACCGATTCCATGTTGACTCATCTGTTCGACATGTGCCGGGAGGGAACGCCGACCCAGTAGGCCTCCATGGATCTTGGGATGTAACGTTTTTACCCGACCATCAAGAATCTCCGGGGAGCCGGTATAGACAGCCACATCCGTGACGTTCACCCCGGCGTCGCGAAGCGCCTTCGACGTTCCTCCGGTCGACAAAATTTGCGCCCCGAGCGCTTCCAGCCCCTTAGCCATCTCGACGACTCCGGTCTTATCTGAAACACTAATCAACGCCCGCTTGATGCCGGCCATATCAATACTCCTTAACAAATCGTGTGCAAATAGGAAGAGATCCGTCGGCTGTGAAAAGGTGGCGAAGAATAGCAAATGGGCGGGGTAAGTTCAAGGCAACAGGGGTTCATCTTCGCATGTGCAAAGAAATTGCTTTGGTCGGTCCATGAAGGGTTAGGGAGACAGTGGATTCTGCGCTCTCCTCACAAGGCATGTTTTGCTGTATCAGGGTGTGATGGGCAACAGCTCGCCCAACAAACGTGTCATTGACGCGGGTGCTGTCATTCAAGTAATGTTTGCTCAAGGAATACAACATTACATACAGCATTTCCATGCATTCCCCTTAACCTAAACCACTCGCTAAGGGAGGTACGCTATGCTGGCTGGCCGGTTGGTGAAACTGATCGAGAAAAACTCTGAACAGCTTGCGCGGGAGCTCAGCGAAAAGGTGTGGAACTCTCCCCGCTGTAGTGATCTCCGCAAGGTTCCACCGGAAGAGCTTCAAGCCCGCACCCGTGAGATCTACCAAAACTTGAACAACTGGTTGATGGACCTGACCGAGGCTGAGATCGAACAGCGTTACACAGAGCTCGGTGCCCGCCGTGCCGCACAGGGGGTCGCCTATAGCCACTTTCTCTGGGCCATCACCGCCACTAGAGAACAAATGAACGCCTTAGTCCAGCGAGAAGGGTTTTCTGATACTCCCA
>JAMXAU010000206.1 GCA_024281365.1 Nitrospira sp. | reverse complement strand
TAGAGGACATCCATGATCTCGTTTGGCGGCGCCATCGGATCATCCAGAGCGGTGCAAAAGGCTTGGATCGCCGCCTGAGGCTCCCGCATCTTGACATAGCAAAAACCGACCTGCGCATTGGCCTTGAACCACAGCGACTTGTCCCTGGCAGCTGCATGAAAGAGTTCCACGGCCTCTTTGAATTGCGCTTGCTCTTTTAAGACCATGGCTCGCTGATAGATCTCTTCCGAAGACTGACTCAAAGCGGCTTCTGAAGGTTCATCACCCACCAGCTCCAACGAGAGCGTTCGGCCGGAACCTTGGTATTCCGTGGGCTCGTCCGGAGCCGATGCAAGAGCAACTAATTCTTCCGTGGCAGCGAGCGGGAGAATTCGCCCTTTGATCCGGTCAATGGCGGCCTGAGCAACCAACTTTGCGGTAATGGTTCGTGCTTGTTCAGCGTATCCATAGGTCAAGGTAATATCTGCGACTTGATTAATCAGTCGTGGATTCCCTTGGCTCAATCGATGCACAAGCACACAGGCCTGATCGGTAAAAAGCGTCGGACGCCCACCCGCGACATGAAGTCGATGGCGAATACAATTTGCCGTATCGGTTTCCGACAATGGCTTGAGATGATAGTCGACGACAATCCGTTGTGCGAATTGCGTCATATCGATCCGTTGAAGCAGCGTATAGAGATCGGGTTGACCCGAAAGGATGATCTGCAGTCTTAATGTCCTCCCATCATTCATATTCGACAACAATCGTAGCTCTTCAAGCAACTCGGCACCCAAACTTTGAGCTTCATCTATGACGAGAATGACCCGTCGAGACCGTTTCGACTCTTGTGACAGAAACTCAGAAAACAGGTGGTAGGCTTCGATAGGATCCAGCCGTTTGGTGCTTAATCCGAGGGACAACAGAATCCATGGCAAGAGCTGCTCGATATCGTACCGTGCATTGGTCACCAGCCCAATTTTGTGCCGGGCACCATGCTCAGCGATGAGCTTCTGGAGGAGGGAGGTCTTCCCGACACCGGGATCACCCGTCAGCACCATGAACGGGGCCTCACTCAGAATGCCATATTCCAATAGACTATAAGCCGCCTGATGTTCTGTGCCCTGATAGAGGAAACTGCTGTCCGGTAGGAGGGCGAATGGTTTTGTCTTGAGCTGATAGAAGGATTCGTACATAGGGGTCAGCCGTTCTAAACACAACAGTGCAGGCTAGGTAGCCAACATGGCCTTCATGTCCGCAAGGGTCAAGGACGATCGTCCAGCCTTGTTGAGGACTGTTCCTAGGACTGGCCGTGAGTGCTTGACCAATGAGAGAGCACGTTGCAATTCCTCGCCCGTGGTCTTTCCCTCCTCAACGACCATCAGAAGCGCATCTGTGTACGGAGAGAACGCCAAGACATCAGCCGTATGGAGCAATGGAGGGAGATCAAAAATCACGACTCGAGAGGGATAGCGATGCTTCAACTCCTCCACCAGTGCAACCATCTTCGGGGCGGTCAAGATTTCCGTGGAGTTCGAGATTGCGCGCCCTCCTGGCAACAAGACGAACCGCCCGATCCCAGGGTGCAACAACAAATCCTCAACAGGGTGATCATCAAGCAGGTAATCGGCTAGACCGAGACAGTCTTTCAAGCCAAAGACCTGGTGTACTGTAGGATCCTGAAGGTCCGAATCCACCAGCAACACGGTCTGCGTTGTTTCCATGGCAAGACTGACTGCCAAATTGACGGCCGTCAAGGTTTTCCCTTCTCCATACCCGGGACTCGTTACACCGACGACATTCCATCCGTTTTCCCGAAGTCGCTGTGTGACTTGGGTTCGAAGGATTTTATAGGCGTCGACGAATGCCCCCTTCTTGTGTGCGGCCATCACGCGATGCCCACGCAAAACCGTGTGTGGAATGCTCAGCGATCTGGTCTTGGTATACGTAATCGGAGGCGGTACCGACTGGGTGGCCGCTCGCCCCGAGGCCTCACTACGAATAGAGGAACCCCTGCAGTCCTTATACAGATCTAGTGCGGCACGGATACGATCCATAAATAGCCTTCCGGGTTACTCCACCCCAAACCGTCTCAATGCAGAAAACCACAGGACATCCAATGGGGTCACAAAGACGTGTACCAACACAATAACCGTCGCGACCATGCCGACTCCCGCAGTTTGCACGACCCTTCGCCTGAGCTTGACGTGGGACAAGTCTTCTTCATTCGGCATGAATGGAATCACCGCAAGGGGAAACTGTTGCGTCAGGGCGACAAGCTGTTCGGGGGTCCGGATGGAATGGTCAAGTGCTTCCGCAGCCGCTCCCACGCCAACTCCGCCGCCCACTGCGAGAAGGAACCCAAGAAGAACGATCGCGAATCGATTAGGTTTATAGGGTTTCTCGGGAAGACTGGGTGGGTCAATGAGCGAGAAGCGTTCGCCTTTTCGCTGAACCTCCAATCCCTCAGACACCTTTGCTTCCAACAATCTGGAGCGAATTTCTTGATACTTTTGTCCGGAGG
>JAMXAU010000017.1 GCA_024281365.1 Nitrospira sp. | reverse complement strand
CGGCAAAGAGCACCACCGCCGCCAACCCAGCCGACCCGATGGCATAGCCCTTGGTCACCGCTTTCGTCGTATTGCCCACAGCATCCAATGGATCAGTGATGTCTCGAACTTCTTTACCTAAATGCGACATTTCAGCGATACCGCCGGCATTGTCCGTGATCGGGCCAAACGCATCGATCGCCACCACGATTCCGGCCATCGAGAGCATAGAGACCGCCGCAACCGCCACACCATACAGCCCACCGGACTCAGCACCGCCACAACCAAGTAGCTGCCGAGGATCGCCATGGAAATCACCACGACAGGAGCCGCTGTCGACTGCATCCCCGCCAGACCGGCGATGATGTTGGTCGCATGACCGGTTTAGCTGCGCTTCAATGTACTTCACGGCTCATACTCCTTTGAGGTGTAGTAGTCGGTGATGAAGACAACGCCAAGGTGACCGCTAAGCCGAGCAGGGCGGCAATGTAGTAGCTGAATCCACCGACGCCGCCAACTCCGCCCATGATCATAAAGGTCACGGGCAAAAACCAGTGCGGCAATCCCTCCGGCCACAAAACAACCCCTTATACTTGTCAGGGGCGGGCATGATATCGCCACCCGGAACCACCTTGACAAAGAGAATGCCGACGATCGTCGCAAAGATCGTGATACCACCCAACATCAGTGGGTACAGAATCAGACCGTCGCTCCCTTGAACATGGTAAAGGCCAGCACCATCGCCGCAACCGTCGTGACGGCATAGGTTTCAAACAGGTCCGCCGCCATGCCTGCGCAATCGCCGACGTTGTCACCCACGTATCCGCGATGACCGCCGGGTTCCGTGGATCGTCTTCCGGAATCCCTGCCTCCACTTTGCCGACCAAGTCTGCTCCGACGTCTGCAGCCTTGGTATAAATCCCGCCACCGACCCGTGCAAACACGGAATGAGCTGCCTGCAATAAGACTCAGCAACGCATGAATGGCCTTTTCCTGACCGGCCATCGATTCGGCGATCGTGTAGAACCCTGTAATGGCCAGCAGCCCGAGGCCGATCAACAAGAGGCCCGTCACTGCGCCACCACGAAATGCCACAACCAGGGCTGCATTCAGCCCGTTGTGCGCGGCCTGGGCCGTCCGCACATTGGCTCGAACGGCGATGATCATGCCCACATAGCCGGCGAGCGCCGACGCGCTCGCGCCGACCAAGAATCCTACCGCTGTGAGTAGACCAAACTTATCCGACACGGCTCCGGCGGCTGCGAGAATGACGAACAGACCTGCCGCGACATAGCCGACGGTTTTGTATTGTCGGTTCATGTAGGCGCCGGCGCCTTCCTGAATGGCTTTTGCAATTTCCTGCATCTTTGCATTACCGGCATCAAGCTTGAACACCCACATCGCCAGGTACAACCCATAGCCAATGCCCGCCACGGCCGCGATGAGGGCAAATGTGATAATCGCTGAGTCACTCACGGGAGATCCTCCTACTGGTTAAACGGATTCCTGATGTCGCACGGCTCTCCGTGGCTTCAACCCATCCAAAGTACATGCGCGAGTGGGTAAATCCTAAGGTGGGCAGAGTCGATTTCGAAGCGAGCCACCCGAAAAGCTGGGCTATTCTAATGGAGTCCCACGGGAGGGATCAAGACCAAATACGGTCACCTTGCAAGCACCTCCCCAGTCTGAGCCATACTGGCAGCCGCTGCTCGAATATGCCCTAGGAGACTGATACATGAGATCTCTCACATCTATTAGGGGCGATAGAGATGCTGCCGGATCGAGAGGGAGAGAGCCCATTCATCTCCATATAGAACAAGAGGTTACGCATGAAACTATCCAGGTTGATAATTCAGTGCTTGTCCCTGGCCAGCTTACTCGCTGCCTGCGGCAGCGAACACCCGACAAGGAACTCGGCCTCAGCTCTGACTAGCCTCAAACTTCAAACGGTTACGAAGAATCTGAGCGCCCCGATACTCCTGACTGCGCCTCCCGGGGATGCCAGTCGCCTGTTTGTGGTAGAACAAGGAGGGACGATCAAGATTCTCGAGAGGACGAGCGGAACCGAGCTGGGAACGTTTCTGACCATAACCGATATCACCAGCGGAGGGGAACGAGGACTCCTGGGGCTGGCCTTTGACCCACAGTACGACTCCAACGGCCAGTTCTACGTCCACTATACAGATACCACCGGCACGATCATCATTGCCCGCTTTCTAGCCTCGGCAACGAATCCGAACGTTGCTGATCCGGCTTCACAGGCAATCCTGGTCTCCATTCCCCATCCGACCTTCGCCAACCACAACGGGGGTATGGTGGCATTCGGACCGGATGGGTGTCTGTATGCAGGAATCGGCGATGGGGGTAGTGCAGGGGATCCGAGCAACAATGCGCAGCACCTCACAAACCGATTAGGGAAACTCCTCCGGATCGATCCCTCGACCGGAACAGCCTGCACCAATGGAACGCTTAACCCATTCGTCTTGGGCAGCGGCCATCCCCTCATCTGGGGCTATGGACTGCGCAATCCCTGGCGATTTTCGTTTGACGGCGAGGATCTCTACATCGGCGATGTCGGCCAAGGTGCGCGAGAAGAGATCAATGTGTCGACGGGTCCTCATGCGGGCCGCGGGCTGAACTACGGCTGGCGGCTCATGGAAGGATCAGCCTGTTTCAATCCAGCGACCAACTGCAATACCGATGGACTGACCCTACCTGTTTTAGAATACACACACGACAAGGGAGCCTGCTCCGTCATCGGCGGCTATGTCTACCGAGGACAAGTCGTGCCCGCCATCCAAGGAACCTACTTCTACGCCGATTTCTGTGCCGGGTTCGTCCGCAGTTTCCGCTTGAACAACGGCTCGGTCATTGAGAAAGCCGAATGGCCGCTGCTGGCGGCTCCCTCCATCTCAAGTTTCGGCCAAGATGGCCTTGGAGAGCTCTATCTGACGACGCTGAGCGGTTCGGTGTTTCGGATCGTCCCGAATTAGAAACGTTCTCCTGATGCGTGACGGTGCACCCGTCGAGCCGGTTTACGACTCGCGCTGACTTTGCTATAGTTCGCCAACCTGACCACTATGGGACTTGAGCCGAACTATATCGTTGTCGACGGGCAGACCTTCAGCAAGGCCAAGTTGGCTTTGGACAACCATGTCTATAAGAACTGCCAGATCGACGACTGCGATCTCTACTACAGCGGCGGGCAATATGAGCTGCTCGATACCCACATCACCAACTCACGCCTGATTCTGAACCACCCGGCAAAAGGCATCTACAATGCCCTGCAGATCTTCAAGATGAAATCCCCCGGGTCCCGCATCGTCTTCGAATAATCTCGACGGAATGTTAAGAATGCCCGATACCTTCGTTCTCGCTGCACATCCAAGCGAGTGAAGTGTTTCCCGCCCTTCGACAACACTCAGAGCCGTGCACATGGCGAACGGCGAAGCGTCGTTCGCCCAGGAGAGACGTGATGTCCTCCGCCCCACGATTTCCTTGGACACCCCATGGAGGTGTTCATGGCGAAATCGAAGGCAGAGCGAGGCCGGTTTTCCTCGCGCAAGAAGATGGATGTGGTGTTGCGCGTGCTGCGTGGCATTCCTACAGTATCCGACAGCATGTATTGTGTAGTCAGACCCTGATGCCAGCATAGGCATTCAACATCCTGCTGATCTATTCCTCCCATCGATTCAAGATAGTCTTTAGAACAGGTACGAAGATTCCGATAAGGAGATGACAGCCTGTGGTCGCTCCTGTGCTGGACCTGCTGCCGAGTCACCTGACGCTCAATGAAATGTGACCGAAATATAAGGAGCTTCAAATAAATGAAACGCGTGGTCGTGTATGAGCTCCTGCCCGATATGGTGCTGGCGAGACCGGTCACCAATGCCAACGGACTCCCCATTGTCGCAGCCGGGACCGTCTTGAACGCCGCGCTGATCCAACGGCTCCAAGAGCTGGGGTTGCCCTCAGTCTATATTGAGGGCGATGCGCTGGATGCCGGCGGAAAAACTCTGGAAGAGCTGGAAGCCGAACTCGATCACCGGTTTCGACATGTCACACCTGATCCCGTTCAGCAGCTGATTCTCCGAACGCTTCGCATGCACTTGCGCGCCACCCATGGCATGGGACCGGACCTCGAGAAGCCGGAGGCCGCATGACCCTCTTCAATCCGACAGACCTCCGCAACCGGATCGAGCAGCTGGGGGACCTTCCCACGCTTCCCCATGTCGTCCAACGGCTGGCCGCTATGATCAGTCGTCCCACCGTGTCGGCTGAGGAGATCGGCACCATTATCGAGAAGGATCAGGTGCTGGCAGCTAAAGTGCTTCGACTGGCAAACTCCCCGTTTTACGGGTTTCCGTCAAGAATCGGCTCTGTCTCCCACGCGGTGATCGTCCTGGGCTTTAACGTCGTGAAGGGGCTGACGCTCTGCGCCTCGGCGCTGACCATCATGAAAGACGCAGGCATGGACCAGCTGTGGCGCCATTCGCTTGGCGTCGCCATCACCGCCAACCTCCTCGCAACGAGACTCGAGATCAAGAACCCCGAGGAACTGTTCGTTTCCGGCCTCCTCCATGATATTGGCAAGGTTGTGCTCTACGTAAAGTGGCCTGACGTCGGAAACAGTATCAAAGATGTGCTGAAGACTTGCACCGATCGTTCCCTCTTCGACGTAGAACAGGAATTGACGGGGCTCTCACACGCGGAGATCGGGGGCTACCTGGCGGGCGCATGGCATTTACCGGTCACGCTCCGCGAACCGATCCTCTATCACCACAACCCGACCCAGGCCAAGGACGCCACGCTGCAAACGGCCATCGTCCATGTGGCTGACATCTTGGTCAAAGGGCTGGCCTGTGGCAATCCCGGCGATGACCTCATTCCACCACTGTCCCGGCCGGCCTGGGACCAGGTCGGGTTGGATAAGCAAAGTCTGGCGGAATGCATCGACAAGGCCTCACAAGAGTTTGTGACCATTGACGACTACCTATGAACCACTCCAGTGCCGGACGAAGAATTCTGCTGCTGCACAATGAGCTGACCTCAACCCCGACTCTGACCTCGGCCCTGGGAAAAGGCGGGTTCCAGGTCCTGGAAGGCCATCTACCCGAGCTCGCGCTCCATGAACTTGTCCACGATCCCCCCTGTCTCGTCCTGGCTGCGGAAGGAACCAACGGGCACTCTGTGGAGACACTCACGCGCAATCTCAAGCTGGATGCCTTCCTCGGACGGCTGCCGCTCATCGTCTTCGTCCGGGACAGTCGCCTCAATGATATCGACTGGGGTTCGTTAGGAGTAGACGACTTCATCACCGTTCCCTATCGCACCGAAGATGTCGTGCATCGCATCAGGCTCTGTCTCAGCCGACTCACTCGTTCACTCGATGCGAACCCTCTCACCCGCCTGCCAGGCAACACCACCATCCTCTGTGAAACCACTGCTCGAATTCAAAGCCAGCAGCTCTTCGCACTCGCCTACCTCGACATCGACAATTTCAAGTCATTCAACGACCGCTACGGCTATGGACGTGGAGACGAAGTGCTCATTGTGGCGTGCCGCATCCTCACGACAGTCGTCAGCGAGCTGGCAGGTTCGGAAGGGTTTGTCGGCCATGTCGGAGGTGACGACTTTGTCTTCATGAGCCGACCTGAGACTATCGACGCGATTTGCGAGACCATCATCAAGCGATTTGACCTCGTCATTCCAGACTTCTACGATCGAGAGGATCGCCTCAAGGGCTACATCGACTCCGTGGACCGTCGAGGCAATAAGGAACAATTTCCAATCATGAGCCTCTCCATTGCCGTTGTCACCAACGAGCGAAATCCCATTGCCCATCCCGGGGACGTCAGTAAGATCGCCTCGGAGCTCAAGAAACGAGCCAAGGCCATGAAAGGCAGCGTCTACGTCAAAGACCAACGCGGCCAGGCTGTAGGTGAAACTCTTTCCCTGAAGACCGATTCCGCTACGTAACTTCCCCCCACCAGCTGAATCAAGATCGCAAAATTCTTACTTCGAGTATCTTCCGTCATCGTGACCATTCAACTTGCTGTGCACCTACTCGCACTTCTGCAGCAATGTCCCTAGGCACTTGAGCGTCCCTAGTGGATTAACGAGCGGCCTGCGCAAGGTAGTCAGTGGCTTGCGCAGAACAGACCCAGGAGGGGGATTGATCGCATTGCGCCCGGCGGTCGATAAGAAGTTCTCGATACCATTCCTGCCCATGCGTGCCCCATCGACGAGAGACGTGATGACCCGCCCCAGCCCAAGGTCATGCTCGAACGCAATGCCGGCAATATGCATCTTAATCGCATCCGGCTTACCGCACTCCGGAGCAGATGGGAACGTCTCGTCTTTTCCAAGTAGTGCCACGATCTCTTTCACTCGCTCTTCGGCATCAACATCTTCACCCTCACTCCACGCAGCCGATGTCGCAAACTCAGCCCGGAACCCATTCGCATCAGCAAGGAACTGCGTCGGTGCATAGGTGATCGCCGCGAAGGGTTTTGGCGCCGTGACTGTGACTGCCTTGATTCCCCGCAGCACCTGATCCGCCTTTACCATTTTGGGCAACCCCATCAGCGCAGGGATAAGGGTAGGCCTTCCCCCGCCAATGAGTTGGCTCACCGTCACGCCAAGAGCAAGATCTCCGTTATCCAGCACCGTGATGGGAAACTTCGAACAGTCGAGGTTATTCGCAATAACCAAAACCGGGACTCCCAGATAAGTGCGGAGTGCCAAGGACAGCGTGCCAGCCAGAACAGGGGATGCGGTCCCCTCCAGCGTCGTGCGCCTGCCGATACCGCCTCCCATCAAAGGATCAAAATGGACATACGTGATGGTGTTAGCCTCAATCTCAGCCGAAGCCGAATAAGCCAACCCCTTTTCACTCCAGGCTGAGGAGACCTGCTTGAGCGTCACCGTTCCCCAGGCCGCATCACGACCATCCAGCTCGACGAACAACCCACCGTCCCCGAGCAGGTTGTCCCTCCATTGTCTTTCGAACAGTCTGCCGCGAGATCTGGTTGATTGAAAGGAGACGGTTCGCTCATCGCTGGACCGTTCGTTGAACTGAGCCGTGAGCTTCTCAAGCAGTGGCTTCCTGACGATGACCGCGGAATCCCCGGACCAGAAATTCAAGCCAGACACGGCCGCACGAATGGCATAGGTCAGCCGTCCAATTTCAGACTCCAGCTGCTCCATCGGCACCCGAGCCACTGGTTTGGGAATAGAGGGGGCCTTGTCGCCGTACCGCGCAAAAATCCAGAACCCCGAGTCGGTCATCAGAAACTGCGAATACCGAGCCACGAGCGGCATCTCGAACTTCGGACTGGCATAGGCGATCTTGATCTGGAAACCCTTCTCCTCATCCTTCAGCACCTCACTTCCCGACAGACCCAACACCAGCTTGTCGAGCTTGGCCGTGGGCACTCTCATGACGAGACTCTTCTCCACCTGTTCAATCAATCGATACCGGAGATAGTCGCGCATCGTCGAGATGCTTTGGAGCGGCAAGGAATACCAGGAAAGACGTGGATGGAGTTCTCGGACCTTCATTCGGAAGGCTAGCTGATCTTCGGCTGTATCGGTATCTAGTTCTGGCGGCAGGAACAGGAGATCACCCGTCATGGTGGCTGCAAACTGGAGAGAGTTGGCAGGACTTGAAAGAGAAAACTCCAATTCCAACTCACTGCGGCCTGCCCTACTGACGAGTTGAATATCCTCGATCCGTATAGACAGATCTTCGTACCCCTTCGGCGGCTGGGTCGGACTGATGACGAGCCCCTTGAGCAACGACAGCAACTTGCCCATGCCCCGATTCGAGATCCCAATCCCCAGATCGGCCGCAGCCCACCCACCGCCCTCCTGCTGAAGCTGATCTTGCAGCGCCAGGCTTTCATACACCGCCCGCTGATGGTCGACGATCAGTTGGCCCTCCCGGCCCGAACCACAGCCGGATGCCACCATCGCCCACAGCAGCAAGAGCACCGCTTGTGTATATCCCATTCCCATTCTTAATGTGGTGATGGCCATTTCGCCGAATGCCCCGCGAACTCAGTTCTTATTCGATCTTGGCAGGTACTTGGAGCCGTATACTCATAGCGAGGGTCGATATGGGAGTCAATGGCGATTCAGCGTTCCCTAAGTAGAGTCCTGAGACGAACTATTGAGGTGGAGTCACATCACCAGCAATGCCGCGATGTTCCTTACGGAAAGTTTGTTGAGCAGGCGATTGTGATTGAAATCATCCAAGGTTGACCACCTGATCAAGTCAGAGTTGGTTCACACCACACGTTAAAGGCGCAGACCTATCAGGTAATGGCACTGATCACCTGAAGGGATTCGCGATTCGCAGTTTCCCGAATGACGCGCCGTCTTGAAAATCTTCGGAGTAGAGAAGCGTCGTTCCAGCCACGAGAGCCGCTTCTAAAATCAATGCATCCCAAAACGAGACTGTTGCCTTACGGCTGCGCTGTATGGCCAACAGAATCAAGGGAGTATCTATCTGAATAATGGGGAACACCGCAAGGTCTTGCACAGCCTTGAGCGCAGTGTCGGGATCAAGCGGAACAGCCAACTTCCTCGTCACGGACACATAAAACTCTTGCAACACCTGCGTACTCAGCGTCACCTGGTCTCGCAGCTCCTGGTTTGAGAGCAACGTTCGCGCACGTTGCTGTTTGGCAGGCTCATCAGCGTCAAATAAATAGACCAGCACATTCGTATCAAGAAATACTCGCTCTTTCATCGCTCGTAGAGATCTTCACGGGTCCACCGCCGATTTCCCCGTCTCGCTTTTGTCCTCTGAGACAATCGCAATAGATCATTGATTGCCTTTTCCTTTTGGGCCTTCATTCCAGCATAATCCACCAGATAATCACGCACCACCGCGTTTACAGACGTTCCCTCCTCCAGCGCCCGCATACGAGCACGCTTCAGAGTGTCACCTTCAATCACAATGGTTAAATTCGCCATATCGCCTCCCTTGGTTACACAGAATCAGTGTAGCACGGGTTTTATGTTACAGCAACGTTCAGAGGCCAGACACCTGCTGTGACGGAGCCAGTCCCGTCACTCCATTGCGCCTGTGCTTACCGGTTCGTGATAAAACCATCAAGGAAGGAACTACGATTACTTTCCAACCGGCACGTTCTCCGTTCGCTTCACGATCTCGATCGGCTGGAAGACGGGATCTTGCGAGCCTTGAGACGATTCGGCTTCGACACGCTGGAGGAATGAGGTAGGGCCAGTCAGCGGTGCGTAAGTGAGCCCGACTTCGACATCGAACGTCCTGGTATCTTTGGGCGTGGGGAAGGTAAAGGTTTCCTCTCTCGTCTCTTCAGGCTTCAACACTGTATCCTCGGCTACTTTGACCGCCTCAAAGTCGAAGATCGTGGGTTGCCCCTGGGCGTCCTGATATGTCCGACCATAGACCCGCTTGTCTGAAAAAACGGTTTTGAGGTTTTTGCCCTTGATCTCCAAATTCAACACCACCGACGCCCAGGCCGGATGGGTCGCCGGCAAGTTGTGCGGAACGAGACTCTGTACCTTGACCGTCACCGTGGTTTTGTCACCATCAACTTTCGTCTGCACGGCTAACTTCGCCGCCTCCTGGCGAAGCTTGCCGAGACGCCCTGGGAAACTATGGTTCGCGATGGTCCGCTTCTTTTCCCCATTCGCCGATTCGCCTACTTGTTGTGGCATGTGGCAGGTCTGACATTCCTTACCCGACTTCACGGCCCGACTCTGGTCCCAATTCCCCAACAAGTCGTTGTTCTTCCCCAGATTCGCTGCTGACGGCACCGACTGATGACAGTTCAAGCAGAGATCGGACTTCTGGAACAGACTCGATTCCATCGACTGATGGGCCAAATTCTGCACAAAGTCTTTGTAGGGCCCGTAGAGTGTTTTTCCGCCGACTTCATACTTGGGCTCGGGAGGATGCTTCGCGCGATCCACGTGCTTGATCAAATGGCACTGGCTGCAGGCCACGCCGTCCAACGAGGGATCGCCCCCTTTTGCTTGATCCACAAACAGCTGTGCTTGTTCGGAGAACTCCCGGACATGCGGCGCATGGCATCGGAAACACAGCGCCTGATCTTTTCCCCCAGGCGACTTCAGATACGCATCCAAAGCGGTACGAAACGCTGGAGAATGGATGGACTTTGATAACGGCGACGTTTCCCACTCTTCGTACACCCGTTCGTGACAGCGTTTACATTTATTGGAATGGGGGAAGGTCTTCTCGATCAAGGACTGGCTTTGGACTGTTTGCGCCTGCACCGTGTGGATTGCCCCAGCCGACAGGAACGCAATGCAGACCATCAGCGAGACACTGAGTCCGATCGCTTGCCTACCCTGTCCTCGTCTCATCGGTGCTGCCATGTCAGGAAAGCACCTTCACACGGTAGGTCAGGAAATGCCGTTGTGTATATTCCTGCACGATGTTCTTAGCCTCGTCTCGCGCGGCATCGGTCGCTAAGGTGGCCAAATATCTCTCTAACAGAGTAGGCGTAGGGGTGGGAATCAGCGCATAGCTCAAAACGGCTTCGATCGACGCTGCAGACTTTCCCTCCGGAAGCGTCAATACGAACGGCACCTTCCTCGTATTCCCACCCTTAATGAAGGGATCCGGAATCGGACCACGGAGAAGCTGGTCGTAGGATAATCCGAACTGCTGCGTCTCTTCCGCCAAAGTCTGCCCTTTTGCATCCTTTGCCGTGACGGTCAGGAAGAACTGTTTCAGCACCGGATCGCCATCGGGAAAGCTGTGCGGCAGGCTGCCGACCTTCACAAGACTTCTTCCTTCCACGATCGCGCCGGTCTTCGTCACTTCCAGATCAATGCGTGGCATCCATTCGGCCTGCACGTTCCGGTTCTTGAGCATCGTCCCGGCGACAACGACCCCGCGAAACCAATGGCGGCCGATGGATCGGGTCATGGCGCCACGCCGTGACGTCGAGCTCCCTGTAGAAGGCTCCATATGGCAATCCTGACAGATCGTCCCTTCGAGGATTTCGCCGGGCAGATTCTTCTGCATGACATCTTTTACTTTATCGAAGTGGCAGGAGGCGCAAAAGCTGGCTTCTCGAAACTGCGTCGACTGCACTGCAGGATGGACGAGATTCTCCTCCGGATTGGCATAGGGGCCGTAGAGAGTTCGGCCAGGCTGCAGGGCAAACGTCGGCGGCGAGGATGCATTCTTATCCATCCCTGCCATCAAATGGCACGCCGCACAGCCGATCCCTTCCACTCCAGATTTTCCACTCAGGACTTGGCCGGCGATCTTCTCGGCATGTTCAGGGAATACCGTCACGGCAGGTGCATGGCACGACAAGCATCGGCGCTGCTCATCTGCGGTAGGATTCGTCTCTTTCCAGAGGCCGAGGACCGTTCGAAAGACCGGTGAGGTCAACGATGTCCCGTGCAAGAGCGCTGCATCGACACGACCAAACGTCTTCAAATCCGGCGTCTGCTCTCTGACACCCTTCCACTCTTCATAATGCCGCTCATGGCACTGCTTGCACTCCTCCGACCGGATAAAGACCTTTTCAATTTCCGCCACCCAATCATTGGACACCTGTTCGTTCGTACCTTCCGCCATCACTTGACCATCATACAAACCGCTCGGCAGACTAAGCAGGATGATGAGCGACAGGAGACGCACCGCCGCAGCAATTCGTTCCAACCACGATCTCCCGCCGCCTCCACTCACCTTACCCCTCACGCCTCACCCTTCACCTTTTACCGATCCTCGTCAATCCCGCTTGCAGCCGACAAAGTGAAAATTCACTCCCCATCCGACCGGATCACCGGGATCAGCCGGTTCATAGGTTCCCACGGTTACATTGCATTCCTTCATCGCCTTTTTAATGGCTCGTCCGAAATCCGCCATGTTTCGAATCTCTTGTTTATTGATCTCCTTGATGACGGACCGCACTTTGATACCGGCATAGTCTGCACGGGAGTTCCCAATAACCTCGAAGACCGCAACCCCCTGAGGCCTCTCAAGATGAAGTTCTTTCTGAATCGCTTCATCGACGGCGCCGACGACGATCCCGAATTCTTCGCCAAGCCTCGATGCTTCCTCCTCCGTCATTTCACCGGATTGCGCCTCAGCCTGTGTAACCCCGACAGCGGCAAAAAGTAACAGGCCCAACAACACCTCACTCAGCATTCCTCCATTCACCAAAGGTTCCTCCGAACCTGTTGCGATTCTTCGCTCCCGCAGGGTGGTCAAACAGGCTGTCCAGCGAGGCCGCAGGGAGTCCGGCAACTGAGTCGTACCCTCTGGGGTACGTCGCAAGGAGACGGACGACCGAGAACAAAGCTGGCGGCCTGTTTCACCATCCTGCTACAACCCCGCGACGGGATCGATGCGTAACTGAAACCACGGCGCCACCGCCTTTTGCCCATTTCGCTCTTTGTTTTCTCCATTCCAGACGGAGAATGACACGGTTTGGATTCGTCCAGGAACGAGTGTCGCTTCGTTCTCCTGTTCCTCGCTGAGGAGCGGACGTCGCATCATGACGTGCCACACGCCGTCCTTCCAAAACCCTTGCCCCTGCACTCGTCCCTGTTTATCTTTCGTCGTCAGCGTGCTGAAGCCTCCGCCGATGAGGTCCTCCACGGAAGACACGCGCCGTGGGATGACTTCGAACGTTCGCACGCCACCTTCTTTCTTCTCCGGAGCGCGCGCGGCCCGACGATCGATATCGCTCTGCCAGTCCGCCTTCCAATGCCAAATATTGATGTAGTGATCCAACTGCCCCATGCAAAAGAACGCCGGGGCATCACCGAGAGGGAACCCGATCGCCACCCCATCGCGGAACGTCCCAGGAGTCAGCCGATCGTTTTTGGTGTTGTCCTGCCATTCCAAGAGAAAGGCAATATCGGTTCCATTGTGGACGGATCGCACCGTCAACGCACGAACCGTGGGCTCAGGCCAGACCGGCCTGGTAATGACCTGACCGCTGAGAGGGATGGTGATCGGTGAGGCCGTTTGCCAGACCGTATCATCGGCAGTCTTCGGCATTTCGCCTTGGATCGAAAACGATCGGATCGTCATCCCCTCGGAACTCACTAACGGAACCCCGAAGGCGCCGAGTACACTCGCGATGACGATCAGCCCGGATAAGAATCCAAGCACATGAAACCGGGCGCTACCGCTGGACGTCGTTCGCACAGCACTGTACTCCGAGAAATGATCGCGTTCAGAATACCACAAAACCTGATCGAGACAAATGTGAGGAGAGAGCAGATACTGGCGGATGGGTTACGAGAGTTTGAGGCGGCGGATCTTATTTTCTCCACGCTCGCAGATATAGAGATAGCCCTGTGAGTCCAACGCCAAACCGACAGGAGAATTCACCACCGCGTCGACAGCCAATAGACCGTCACCGTGCTTCAACTGTCCGGCAGATTCTTTCGCGACAAACCGAGCCGCTCCGCAGCCACCGATGTTCTTGTCTTCGTAGCCGCTATCTCCGTTTCCCGCGACCGTGGTGATCATACCCGTCGTTGCGTCCACCTTCCGCACACGATGATTCATAGTGTCGGAAATATAGAGATGGCCCTCTCGATCAAAGATCGCGGCTTCCGGAGCGTGCAACATGGATCGCACAGCCGGTTTGTCGTCACCGTCATACCCATACCGACAGACCCCCGCGACGGTCGAAATCACACCGGTCCGGGCGTCGATCTTCCTGACCCGATTGCTTCCCTTGTCGACCACATACACGTTATCCGCATGATCGACGGCAATCCCCACGATGTCATAGAGGCGCGCTTCCATCGCCGGTTTTCCGTCATCCAGATACATCGACATATCGAGCCCATCGGAGCAGACCGGCATAAGCCATCCTTGATCATCGCTGAAATCGATCCCGATCGCGTCACCGGAGAGCACCACGAGGTTCCTCGCCACCAGCGGTTGTTCACGCGCATCGTCCTCAGCCGTCCAGGTTCCCGCGATCGTCGTCACTAAATCCGTTTTGGGGTCATACCGCCGAACCTTGTGCGCCTGCGTGTCGGCGATGTACAACCGATCGTCCTGGCCGAATGCGATGGCTGCCGGCCACGTCAGGTTGACCTCACGCGCCGGTCCGTCGCCGTTAAATCCATGCTGACCGGTCCCGACCACGGTCGTGATGATGCCTGTCTCATGATCGACTTTCCGAATCCGATTACTTCCGGAGTCACAAATGTACAGATTGTTCTGCGAATCAAAAGCGACCCCCAGAGGCAGATAGAGCCCGGCCTCTCCACACACACCTTCATCGCCGCTATAACAAGTTTCCCCGATTCCGGCGAAGTTGTGGACCGTCCCTTCTTGGAGATGCACCCGTCGGATACGGTCAGATCCCGATTCCGCGAAATAGAACCACTGTTCTTTCCGATCGAGTGCCCCGTGATGAGGAAGCGGAATTCCCGCTTTCACGGCGCGCTTGCCGTCGCCCGTACTTCGAGCCTTTCCGTTACCGGCAAAGGTTTCAATGTAGCCGGCGGCTAAACAGAGTTCAGTGTCCATGTCTATCTTTCAGTTGCTCGTGGAATGGTGAATAAAGTCCCCGAGCGTCATATGCAGTTTCGCTCAGAAATAGTGAGCACGGCAACGACCGGGCCACTGCTAATTGAACGGCCGTTCTGATTTTCTCCCAACCTGCTAGGCGCGTGGCGCGGGCTGCACCGTCGCCCCTGCGGACTGACTTAAAGGAGCACTCTGGGCCGGAGCGGCCGTGGCCACTTGAGGAGCAGCGGTCTGTTGGGCTGCTGCTTGTGCTTCGGCTTCGATGGCCTCCGCCTCATGCACGGACTTCTTAAAGCCCTTGATCGCCTTCCCAAGGCCTTCGCCTAACTGTGGAAGTTTCCCGGCGCCGAAGATGATCAACACGATCATGAGGATGAGGATCAGCTCGGTGAACCCTAGACTGCCGAACATAGGACACCTCTTCTAACAGGTTTCGGAAAACCCAATTGATGCCAACGCGCTAGCTGAAATATTCCACACGGTACGGACGACACACTTGTTTCCCATCAGGACCGTCGCGCCAAAAGGCTGTCCAGCAAGGCCGCAGCGAGTGAAGAGGCGAGGCGTACGCTTTGGTACGTTGAGCCTCTGAGCGACGCGAGAACGTCGCTGGCGGCTTTTTTCAGCATCCTGCCGAAAGTGAATCAAGATCTCGGACCATCCTTGGCCTTCTTGGCAAACCGCTCTTTCAGCCGCTTCCTGGCCTCTTCGGCCTGCTCAAACATCTTGCACTTGTCGTACACACTGATGAGATTGTAATAGGCCAGCGGCTCGTCGGGATTGTGCTCCACCGCACTTTCCATGACGCGAATCGCCAAATCGGTCTTTTTATGATTCAGTGCAATCTCCATCAGCTTGAAGGCCGACTCCAAGTGCTTGGGGTCCAACTCCAACGTACGAAGATAACACTGGATCCCCATATCGATTGTGTTGTAATCGGACACCTGGGGATTATCCAGCTCAATATAGACACCCGCGAGGTTATACCAAGCGATCGGATCATCCGGCGTGATTTCCACGAGGCGCTCGTAGTACCCCTTCGCCTCCATATATTGCTTCTTATCCGCGTGGAGTCTGCCCAGATTGAAGAGCGCCAGCACGTCATGGGGAAAGACTTGTAGCGCATGTTGGAACTCGGCCGCTGCTTCATCGGCCATATTCTTGGTCGCGTAAATCGTGCCCAAGTTGGCATAGTACATGGCCAGCGAACGATTCATTTCGGCACGAAGGGATTCCGCCATCTCAATGGCCTTCTTGACCTCGGCCAACGCATCGTCGAGACGCCCTTTGCTGAAATATAATTCCCCCAGTCGACAGCGCGCCTGAAAATCGTCCGGCTCACTGGCCAACAGTTTTTCAATCCCGGCAATCTCTTCTTCCGGAGTGAGCGGTTGATCCCCAAGATCAACCGCAGTGTCCCCTTGCGGGGGCGTGGATGTGGGTGTGTCCATCATGCAACTCGTTCTGGGCCTTACGCCCGACCGGTCATCAATCCATCCGATGCCGGCATCATCGGACCGGCACTCGTCGATAGTGCTTCAGCTGTCGCTACCTTGACCCGATCACAGGCCAGCAGCATGACCCCCAGCACTACCATCAACGTCAAGTTTGAAAACAGCAGCGCATAGCCCGCGATAAACATCAGTCCAATACCATAGCCGGCCAGTCTCCCCATGGTCACAAGCTTCACCACCGTATAGGACCAACAGAGTAACCCCCCGACATAGAGGGCAAAGGGGAGATAAAATGTATAGCCCATCCCGAACTGAAAGATCCACCCGATACCTTGCGAGGCCTGCCGAAACCCGGAGGCGAATCCTGGAGCAATGCGATCCAACAAATAATCGACTACAAGGAGGGTCGTAAACGTCGCGCCCGTGACCGCCCAAAACCAGATGGCTCGGTTGCGTTGCTGCCGATTCTTCGTCCGCAGCGAGAGGCTCTTACTCTTGCCATAGGCCAGAAAGGCACAGAAGCTGGCGAGGACCATCAACGCCTCGCCCATACGATGCGATTCATACACCAAGGGAGGCTGCACAATCGTTCCCATCAGACTATACGTCGACGACACGATCTGATAATAGAGCCAGCCGGACATGCCGAAGAAATAGGTGACCGCCAACGCTCGTTGAGCCGGCTCACGATGCGTCATCACATAGTCCGACACAAACACGGTCAGCACCAACAGGGTCAATCCGTTGTAGACAATGGCACCCAACATCCCCGGCGGCACAACCAAAAACCCAACAGTGAGCACCAACAACAGAGCTGTCCCGATGATCCCCAGTTTCACCAGCCGACTGTTGTCGCTCCCTCCCCACCGATTGACCATGGTGAGCGTCAGGGCCAAAAGCAACAACACCGCGACGATGTTGAGGAGCCACGCCCCTACTTCGGTCAAGGCCGTAAATGTCGGCGTAATCCATGGATGCGTTGCGGCCATCTTACTGAGATGCATCCCAAGACGCGACAACAAACGATACAACACAAGTTCGAGAAACGATGCGAGCAGGACGAGCTTGACCGTATAGTCAAACAACGGACCAAAATCCGATACTTTCCCGATCACCCGTTCGCTCAGTGTCGCCGGTTTCATCACGGTATCCATAGGAATCGATATTATAGCCGCCGTAGAAAAAGAGGGTCAATGTGCGGCCATCGACGCCGCCTTTGCTCCTGCTTTGGCCTTCGAGATGTAGAGCAACCCGTCTGCCATCGCATAATTGAACGGCAGCTCGCACACCACCTCGCTGATCCTTCCGTACACGTACTGATACAACCGCTCCGCTTCATCCGGGGTCATGCCCTCCTGCACTTCGTAGAAGAACCCAAGGCTCAGATCTTCCGCAGACGGTCGCATGATCCGGCGGATGCCATAGCTACCGGGATCGCTCATGATCGGAGCTTCTTTTTCCAAGTCGAACAGACAGGGCTGACACGAAAAGCCGTACGACTCGTGCAGCCGTTTATTTTCAACGACGAAGTTCATGGTCTCCAGCGCTTCTTCTTCTTTCTCCGTGGGGAACCCGACGATGATATAACAGTGCAGGGCGATCCCGAGGTCCACACAGTCATCCGCAACCCGCCGGACCCACTCCTGCTTGATCCCCTTCTTCATAAAATCCATGATCCGCTGGTTGAAGGATTCCAGCCCAAATACGATCTTCAAACAGCCGGCATCCCGCATCGAAGCCAGCAGCTCGCGTGAGAGATTTTTCTCGAAGCGCATCTCGCAGGTCCATTTGACATCAACCTGTTTGTCGATCAGTTGCTGGCACAACCGCTTGGTCGGCGACAGCGCGAAACACTCGTCGGTGAAAAAGAAGTGGCGAGCCCCGTAACGCTGCTTCAGCCACTGCAATTCTTCGACCGTACGGCCCGGGTCCTTCTGTCTGAAATTCTGGTGATCAAGGGTCAAGGCACAGAACGCACAATCCTTGTAGTAACAGCCGCGCGAAAACTGAACAGGGAGAACCGGTTCGGGCGAGAGATAGAGACCCAGCGGAAATCCGTCATAATTCGGGGCTGGAAGCTGATTCACATTCTCAGAATAGAACGGCTGATTGACCGTGATCTTCCCGTTCTGCCGATAGATCAGGTTGGGCACTTTACTGTAGTCCTTCTTGCCGGCCAGCTGATTGACCAATTCCAGTAAAGCTGTTTCCCCCTCAAACACGACGATATCATCGGTGAGCTCGAACAGGCTGGGGCATCGGCGGATGTTGTCCACTAACCGGGTAAAGATGCTGCCGCCGATCGTGATATGCAGGTCGGGAGCCGCCTCCTTGATCAGTCGACAGAGTGTGAGGCCCGGAATGATCTGCGATGTCGCGGTAATCGATACCCCGATGAGATCGGGACGGCTGTCGACGATCGACGGAATGAAGCGGTCGCGAAAAAGGCTGAGATACGGATTCTGCGCCTCGTCACGCACGACCCGCATCAGATCCTTCGAGGAGTAGATCGAGTAGTTCCCAAACTGATTATCGACGACGGTCAATCGGGTCGGGAAATAGACCGAGGACACGACCTCCAGCCACTTATCGATCATGAACAGACTGGCACGATAGGCGTCGGGATCGTAAAACTCTTCACTCCGCAGAGTGTCTTTAGCCAGCTCAATCCGATCGACCAGATACCCAAACCGATCGAGCGAATCCGTTACCTTTCCATAGTGCTCGCGGCTGCCTGGCCCCGTCTCTCCTGCTTGGCTCCGCTCCAACTCGCGTTGCTTGGCAATCAGCTGTTGGTACACCTCTGCCGCATAGCCCCTGGTCAGTATGGTGTCCAATAATTCGATACCCAGATCACGCTGGGAAACGTTGGAAACCCCACCTTGGTGCAGAAATCCCGTCAGAGACGGCAAGCTGAGGTAGGGCTGTGAGGGATGCCAGGTCGGAGGAAAAAGGAGCGAGACGTTCATAGTCTGAGATGTCCTTTTACTCTTGAAAATCAGTGGCTTCTATTTCATCAATTTTATACATTCCGCTCAAGGCGAAATGCAATCCTACTTGGGTGAATCGATCGGATGGATACAGATCACGGCACAAAAAAGGCCTCGGACCGCTCCCTACTGTGAGGGCATCGATCCGAAGCCTTGTTGAACTTCGAGAACGAGGCAGCCAAAAGCTGCCTCGCACGAATCAGATGACTACAGCTTCAGCGTAAACCAGGTCGACAACGACTTCATGCCGTTTCGCTCGATGTTGGCGCCGTCCCACACCGCAAACGCGATGGGTACCGACATCCCCGCCTTGAACTGCACATCGTTCGCGTCACCGGTTTCCAGTGTCCGTTTCACGACAACCCGCCAGGTTGGTCCGGTATACCCACCGCCCTTCACGGACCCTGATGGCTCCCAGACACCGTTCCCGATGACATCCTGGTGAGCTTGCGTCGTGAGGGTGCTGAAGCCATTGGCGCTCAAATCCTCAACCGAACTCACACGAAGCGTCGGGTCAGACATGATGTTCCCCGACCAGATGCCGGAGTTGAACGGCCCAAGGCTGCGACCGATACGGTCAGGATAGGTGACGCCTCCCGCCGGCTCTTCAAAGTAGTAGTCCCAGAAAATACCGGGGTACTGATCGTCCACATCCCAGATTCCTGCACTATCCTTGCCGATGTCCTTCTGCCACTCAGCATTCCAACGCCAGATGTTGGTAGTACCGCCGGATTGCCCCATACACTGGAACGGCGGAGCTCCGGCCGTATTCACCGGAAACATCAGTGCTACTTGATCACGGAAATCTTGTGGCCCGATCGCCGTATCATTCTTCGTCTGATCGATCCACTCCAACCGCAACCCGACTTCCTTACCGTTCGTCATCGCCTTCACGAACACCGACTTTACCGAAATATTCGGGTGCATCGGGGTGGTGATCAGCTGACCGCTCAGAGGAACGACAACTCCCGGTACGCTCTCCCAGACAGGGTTGGCACCGTCCATCGGAATTGAGCCCTTAACCGTCTTGGCCGGTATCGTTACCGGCTGACTGACGGCGAGTGGTACTCGCCCCAACGTCAGCATCAGGCCGACAGTGAGGGCGGAGAGAAGAATGGCAAACACCAATTTCTTGTTGGTCGTCTGCGCTACCCTCATAGTATTACTCCCTCCTCGTGAAAATTGAATGAAAGATAACATCTACTCGCGAACCGTACCGAGCATTTCCACAGTCACTCACGCAGTTCCAGAAGGCCGACCTTCTTCCTGATCCTTGTCCTTCTCCTTCACATCCATGAAGGACTGGGCCCCGACTTCATTCAACAACATGCTCAACTCATTCCCTTGGTCTTGCGCGCCGCACTCATAAGTCTGACCTTCCGGCGAACTGAACGTTGCGGGTCGATAATCGGTCTCCGTGTAGGGTTGAGGCGTCACGGCCAAGAACGCCGCCTCAAACTCCATCCAATCACCGGTCATATCGGCCACCAACTTAAACAAGCCGGAGTCCGCCTTCTTGGCCAACATGCGGCAGAACAAGGGCACCCATCGACCGATATGATTCTTAACGAATTTCTTTTGTGCCTCCACCACGATCTGGGTCTTTTCAGGCCCATCGTGACAGAGCGAGTACGACTCCTTGTAGGCAAGGAAATGCATGAACTCGAACTCCACACTGAGGTGGTCGAGCCGTTCATGGATATCCTTGGAGAGTTCGACTCCAAACGCCTTGTAGAATCCGGAGATGTCGCCCATGACATGAGACTGGGCGAATACGTGGTCGTTCCCGAACAGGGTTTCATAGGGAGGACAATCGAGCGTAATCACGTTACTGAACACGCGACGATGTTCCGACTGGAGATCGCTCAGTTGCCAATTGACACATTCTGAAGAGATCAGCCCCTCGACCATCTCCAACTGCCTTTTCAGCGCGACCAGCTTGTCCTTGGCACGTTGGCTCCCATCGGCGCCAAGGGCAACGCCCAGCGCATCAAGAGCCGTCCGACCATCTTCGACAAACTCTCCGCACCGCAAATAATCAAGAAATTCCTCATCCTCCGGATAGAGGAGGCTCCAGGAGATCAGCAGATAAATTTTGCTGCGACTGAGTGCTCGCTCAACGGCCGGCGAATCTTTCAGTGTGGAAGGGTTCGGCAACGTGGCGGCTGCAGATGCAGAGACTCTGTGCATCGGCTGTTGACTCGTCATAGAAATCGCCTCCTGTCCGTCATCTTCACCCTGTCTCACAACCAGCACGTTCCAAGGTGTGACGGAAAAGCCATGTATGTATATGAAATGGCCGGTGTGAAGTCAAGGGAGAACTCACCGGCCTCCCTGATGATTCGATTGCGTCGATACAACCATGATTAAAGCACCACCGGTTCATGAGGCGGCCCTCACCATCTGCCGGGTCGGAATCACACGAATCGCGACACGGTCATTCACCGTCTTGCAAATCATCTCACACATACCGCACCCCACACAGGTTTCTGAAGCAACCAACAGGCGAAGCAAGGCCACATCCAGGGCGAGGGCATTGGTCGGGCACTTCGAGACACAGGCGTGGCAGCCCTGACCAGCCGTGCAGAGTCGATGTGAGATCTCCGCCGTCCCCATTCGAACCTGGTCGACCCCGCTGACCGGCATGAGCGCGTCCGTTCGGCAGGCCGTGATGCAGGGAAAATCTTCACACAACAGGCAGGGAGACTGATCGGCATAGAGAATAGGGGTACCATCGCCAGGATGCGCAGTGATGGCTCCAGGGGGACAGGCCGTGACACAATCGTTGCACCTGGTACAACGGTCCAAGAATAGTCCCTCCGCCACAGCGCCGGGAGGACGCAACCAGTCCGGCCGAACTGCCGGCACGGCAGCCTCGCTGGGTGAAGCCTCCGCGTGTTTGACGAGTTCCTGTGCTGCCCTGACGGTCGAGACGACGGAATCCTTCAGAAAATCTCGTCGACCGTATGAGGGATTGGTGGCCATTTAAGCACACAGGATCTTGCGAATGGTCAAAATAGCTGTCCAGCGCGGCCGCAGCGAGCAAAAGGCCGAGGCGTACGGTGTATGTACGTTGAGGCCTTGAGCGAAGCGAGAACAAAGATGGCTGCTATTTTCACCATTCGCATTACATGACGCCGTCGGCACGTAGCTTATACACCTCCACACAGCGATCACAGGCTCCGAATTCGACATCCCACCCAGGGTGATTCTCACGGATGAAGTCCAGCACGTAGGATTCCAGTTTGGTCCCCATATCTTCAACCCAGGAATAGGTTGGAAACCGGCAGAGCGGGCACGGGAACCCCGGCATCAGCATGATTTTGTTCTGAGTTTCCGGCACCTCACCGCCTTCGACATCCACGGCCCGGTCCATCACGCGAAGGATATCGGCGGCCATTTCGATCAACTCGGAGTGGGAAAAATAGGAGGTCTGCCAGAGCCCCTCGAATACCGACTTCAGTTGAGGAGGCGGAATCTTTCGGTACCAGGACCGGAACTCCTTGAATCGGTCCTCCTTGCTCAACATCGGTTCCTTACCCGCCGCAACGAGCCGACTATCCACGCTCAAACTCCATAACACACGATAGCGCTGTAAGATGAGCGTCTCTTCCCCGGGATTCAACCCGACCTTGGTGTCCGGATCGTAGCCGAACAACGGATCGATCATGTCGGAAATATGCATCAGTTCATGACGGCAATACCGAGTAAGCGCCGGGTCATAGAATCGGCGGGGAATCAGCTTAATCCCGACCCCCTTCATCCCCTTCTCTTCAAATTCCTTGGCCAAGTCCTTTTCAACCGATCCCCATTTTCTGAGGATATCGACGCCTTCCTGATCTTCTTTCAAGACCCCTTTGACCAGGACGATCCCCACCTTCTCCTTCAACAGCGGATACTCATTGAATGAATCACGAACGATATCTGAAAACCCCCAGGTGCCGAAGAGGAACTGGTACAACTTCTTGAATTCGGCTTCTCGATCTTCGAGGATGAACTTCTCGTAGATCGGATCAGCGTACTCGTGAAACTCCTTGTAGTAGGTCGGATCCCCCTCTCGTTCCGTCTTTTCCACGAACGAGTCGATCACTTCCTGAAGCAATGCTGGCTGGAACCTGATTTCCATTGAAGTACTCTCAATCACATCATGAGGCCATTGCCACACAACCCGCCGGATCGTTCGGATGCGAGGGAGTCGGAAAAATCAGCGTGAGATCTCAGCGACGTCCGCTGGACACCCTCGGCATCGATCCAGAGTCTGCTGTTCACGCAAGACAGACTCGTCGAAGAGTTGACTTGATCGTGAGGCATCTCTTACGATCTGAATTATCGAAGAAATTATACTGGCCGGGTTGTTCACCAATCAAGGACCAGACAGCCAAGGGAACGCACGACCTATGTCCGATCCAACGATGACTCCTTTTCTCGCATCCGGTTCCATTCGGATAGAACCCACATCAACCCCACCGATCGATTTCCTGAACTACTGGGGAATTGACTGCCGGGAGGTCAACACCTTCCGTGGTCATTCACATGGAGTATGGACGGTTGCCTTTTCACCGGATGGGACCGTGCTTGCGAGCGGTGGCGCCGAACGCCTTGTACGCATGTGGGACATTGAAACCGGGCGGCTGCTCCGTTCCCTTCGCGGCCATACCCACGATATCCGCGCCATCGTCTTTACTCCGGATGGGCAGACCCTCGCGACGGCGAGCGAGGACCGTACCATCAGGCTCTGGAACGGCAAAACCGGCGAACCGGTGAAGCTCCTCTTTACTCGATACGACCACAGCGTGTGCAGCTTATCCCTCTCCCCGGATGGACTCATGCTCGCGCGTGGGAGCCACAACAAAGACATCAAAATCTGGGAAGTCACCACCGGCACCGAGCTGATGACCCTTTTAGGTAAAGACGAATACGATCACCATTGGTCGGTGTGCGTCGCGTTCTCACCCGACGGCATCCATCTCGCCAGCGGAACCGACATCGGGAAAATTAAAGTATGGGAAGTACTCCCAAGCGGCGAGGAAAAGGTCCTCCACGACGGTCATTGGCGAAAAGACGAGGTGGATTCAACCGAGACCCGTGGCTATTTTGTCGAAGACGACGGCGGGTTCCAAAAGCCGATGGACTACTGGATCGGCGCGATGACTTTCACCCCTGATGCAAAACTTCTGATCACCGGCAGCCGGGACACCACCATCAAGCTCTTTGAGATGCCGACGGTGGTCGAGAAGAAAACGTTGACCGGTCACAAGGGCTGGGTCCGTAATCTTGTCGTCTCCCCGGACGGAAAAGTTTTGGTCAGCGCAAGCGACGACCAAACCATCAAGTTTTGGGATCTGTCCACCGGTCGAAACTTCCGAACCCTCAAAGGCCACAGTGGACCGGTCCGCGGATTGGCCTTTTCTCCAGACGGCAAGCGCCTCGCAAGCGCCTCCTGGGATCGGACGGTGAAGTTGTGGGAGGGGGGAGCGAAGGCGGAAGGATAGCACGAGGTAACCAGCCCGTAGCAAAAACTGGTGCAAGCCAAACATCTCTGACAATCTGTAGCGTCAAACAATGCCGGCGGGAGGTAGGATTCGGCGGGTTGCCTGACGGATCGTCCTCGCAGCCTCAACAGCCCGAAGTGCTTCTCCTTGTTCAACCGGCTCCCACACTCCAGGGTATCGCCCTTCAATCGAGTAGGGATTCAACTCTTCGAGCAAGCGTGCGTCGAACTCTACCAGCAGGCCGTCTGGCAACAGCGCATGGAGTTCGGTCAGATCATGAATCTTCGGGGGGTCGATTTTACGAGAAACGAGGAGAGCTTTGAGGTATTTCTCTGCGCACTGCTGCGCATGAAAACAAACGGTATCCCACGGGATCTCACGCGCAGCGAGATTATTCTCAATGTTGAGCAAGTCATGTTCGGCCTTGAGAACCCAGGCCCGGATAAGATCCTCGTCCTTAGGCCGCACGGTCATGCAGGATCTTTCCCTCTTGCCACGCAGTTCTAATCACGGTCCCTGGCGCGTCTCGGTAGGCTTCAAATTCTTCAGGAGTGACGACCATCACGTCTTTAGGAATGCCCATGCCAGCTAACAATCCATGGATCTCAACCGCTCGCCGTCGTTTAGAGCCCTGAGGCTCCATCACAACAAGCAAATCGACATCGCTATGCGGACCAGCTGTCCCGCGGGCATATGATCCAAAGAGAATAATGCGATCGGGGTGGAACCGCTCGACAATACGCCGTACCATTTCGGCGATCGTAACTTGAACTGCGCTTGTGCTCTTCGTTGGTTGGACCATCTTGTTCTTGATCTCCTGCTCCAGAGGATACTCTTTTGAGCTGCAGAAATCATCCGCAAGGGCCTTTTCACATCCCCTCTAAAGAGCCACCGGGCGAAACTTCCGAACCCTCAAAGGCCATAGTGGACCTGTCCAAGAATTGGCCTTTCCCCCCGAACGGCAAGCGCCTCGCAAGCGCCTCCTGGGATCGGACGGTGAAGTTGTGGGAGGGAGGAGCTGCATCAGAGGAGTAGCTTAACTACCTGACTACCTCACTTCGGCGCAATTTCGTAGACCAGCGTCACTGTGGCTTCGATTTTCAGTTCTCCGGACGAAATTGGCGTATCTCCCGCAGTTGCCTCCATCGCCATGCGTGCCATTGCCACCCCAGGCCTGACAACCTGGCTCCCTTCAGTGACCGAGAGAATTCGTGCGAGTTTCACGTTCAACGCGTCGCTCAGCACTGAGGCTTTCTCACGAGCCTTGGCCGCTGCCTGCTTCAAGGCACTGAGCCGCACTGCTTGCTCCTCGCGTAATCCCCAGTGCAGCCCCTGAAAGCTGTTCGCCCCGGCCTTTAAGACTTCCTCGATCACGGTGCCGACCTTGTCCAGAGCACGGATTTCCACGGTCACCATATTACTGACCACATAGCCGATGATTTCCGGAGACGCAGGTGAGACATCCGTAGGACGGTTCGATGGCGGCCGATATTGCGGCGACACGGTAAACGACGATGTCTGGATTCGTTCCTTCTCAATCTGTAGATCCCGCAGCCGATCCATGACTTTACTCATAACCGTACCGTTCCGCTTTTGTGCGTCGGCGAGGGACTTACTCGCAGTCTCCAAGCCAAACATCACGAAGGCCGTATCCGGCGCATGCGGCACAATCCCGGTTTCACTGACGGTGAGGGTTGATGTTGCAGACGTTGTCTCCTCATGAGCCAACGTCGTAACCGGAATTGCCAACAGGATCAACAGCCAAAGACTCCACATGGCCCGCCTCCTTATCATCAATGACCACCTAGCCCTTCCCACAGCTCCAGTCCATAAGGCGCAGCATAGTCCCGCTACAACAATGACGCAAGAAATGCTCCCTCGTCACCACTTGACCCAGCTGAACACATGCGGCATCTTCTTTATCGAACACACCACAAGAGGTTCTCTCATGGCCATGACATCAACCATGCTTGCGCTTGGAACCACCGCACCACCATTCCTGTTACAGGACGTCGCGAGCGGACAACGCTACTCGCTCGACTCGTTCGCTGCAAAGGCAGGGCTGCTCGTGATGTTTATCTGCCGACACTGTCCCTATGTGGTACATGTCGAACATGAACTGGCCAAACTCGGACAGGACTATCAAGGCACGAATCTGGGGATCATCGCCATCAGCAGCAATGATCCCATCACCTATCCCGATGATGCACCACCGAAGCTGAAGGAAATGGCCGCACGTCTGGGCTTTACCTTTCCATTCTGTCACGACGAGACCCAGGATGTCGCGAAAGCTTATCGCGCTGCCTGCACGCCAGAATTCTATCTTTTTGATCGAGATCGCCGTCTGGCCTACCATGGACAACTCGATGACAGCCGCCCCGGCAACAACAAGCCGGTGACAGGTCTCGATCTCCGCGCAGCCATCCAGGCCGTGCTCACCGGCAAGTCTGTTGAGGGTAACCAGAGACCCAGCATCGGTTGCAGCATCAAGTGGAAGCCGGGCCATGCCCCGCCTTATGCTTGAGAGGCGATTGAAAAAGAGCCCCTCAGCATCGTACTCAAATCCTGGAACCCCGTTCAGCTCGCAACGCCCAACTCCGTTCGAAAACATCCATCCAGCATCAAAACGGCCAGATCAATACGACCGCCACATGAGTCGCTCCGGAACCTAGGAATTCCAGATAACTCCTTCCGGATAAGAAGTGGCACGAGAATTCACATTCCACACCTTCTGTGGATAGCCCTGTGCACAAAGTGCAGAATTCCATAAAAGATGGTGCAAATGGCGTGTGGATTTATCAAATCGCCTATTTTTTAGGCATCCGCTTCATCCTGCCATCACCACAAGTAATAGTGTCAAGAGCCTGAGTTCATTGCGTTATTGCATATTCCTAGAAATAAAGCTTGACACAATTCGGACAAGACTCCCTCATCACGACACTCGCGTCACTAATCCCACGGTTATCCACAAGTTCAACACATTTCTGGGGATGACGGCTCTCAGCAGCAGGAGCGAGGTTTCAAATCTGTCAAGAGGGATGAGTAAGAAAGAAGGCTCAAAAATACGCTAAAGAGGACCTAGGGACGAAACTCCTGTAACCAGGTCCACATGGCGCAGAACACATCCCCTGACCATGTTTCAGGAGCATGGCCAGATGGTCTATCAGATCACAATCTCCGGACTGGATGGAACGGAGCCAAGTGGGAAACCG
>JAMXAU010000205.1 GCA_024281365.1 Nitrospira sp. | reverse complement strand
GATCCGCTGCCGCAATGAGAATTCCAGAAGCGTGACGATCATGTCGAAGGCTCGATCTTGTGCCGTTCCATTTCAGACTTCAGAGCGAAGGAGCCCTTCGTCACGACCTGCTCGCCGGCCTTCACCCCCTCCAGCACCCTGATCACCTCTCCCTCTTCATTGCCCAGCTTGACCGCTCGAGCCTCGAACGTACCGGCCTCCTGCTGAATGAACACCATCTTGCCGACAGGCCCATCCTGAACGGCTGCAAGCGGGACGCTCAGCGCATCAGGACTCGACATTGCGTACACACTGATGACCGCAAACATTTCCGGCTTCAACAGTCGCTCGGGATTTGATACGGTGACGCGCAGGCTCATGGTGCGAGTTGCCGGGTCAAGAACATCTCCGACATAGGTGATGGTTCCACCGAAGATCGCATGGGGATAGGCCGCAAGAACCACGTTGACGTTCTGGTCCTTACGGATAAATCGGATGTCCTTTTCGGGCACGTTACCGATCACCCATACGTCGGTAAGGTTGGCCACGGTAAACAGTTTTTGATCCGTTTCAACCACTTCTCCCTTCGTGATGTTTCGTGTGATGACCCGTCCGTCGAACGGCGCGCGCAACGGCATGTCGGCTTTGATCATATGCTCACGATCCAGCCTCTCGATTTCTTCTTGAGGCACACCAAGCAGCTCCAGACGGTTCCTGGTCTCACGGGCTTCGGCCCTGGCGGCCTTCATGGCAGCCTCACGCCGCTGTAATTCAGCAAGGCTGACGGCCTTGTTCTCGTACAACTCCTTGGCTCGCACATGAGATCGTTCAGCCTCCTCCAGCCTGGCCTCAGCTTTCAGATGTTCGCCCTCAGCCACACCAAGGTCGACGCTGTGGAGCAGCGCCAGGAGCGTGCCTTTTTTCACGTCCTGCCCGACGTCGACATGAACCTTGACCACCCGGCCACGAATCAGGGCCGTGACCTCGGCCAATTCATTTTGGTTGGCTTGGACCGTGGCGGGAAATTCACGATGCGAAAGGATCTCCCCCTGCGCCACCGGCGACAACTCCAACTGCATGCGAGATAGCTCTTCCGCGGTCAGACGCAACAGCCGTGATGTGGCAGAAGGCGGGTTCCGCGCGACAGGAGTGGGATCGGTCGCCCTGTTCTCACAAGCCGCCCCTCCCCGAGGAGGAGACAGATCACCAGACTGCGAGAACAGGCATGTACAAGATGTCTGGCGTTGTATCGCGGCACGGGGCTGTTACCCATGAATGATCACTGCCTCTCCACTCAGTCTCCTCGCACAGGGCATGCCCTCCAATCACGTGATTTTCCTGGTGCATGGCTCCATTTTCGTCGCCTATTGCCACGGCGCAAAGAGGACGCTGTAGCAAAATGCAACAGACGCGCACTGAGACCGCAGATGTCATCGATTGTTGATTACGAGATACCGATCGCGGTAGGGTCACAGTTGTATGAATGTTACGCCGCAGTTTCCGGACGAACAATCAACGATCGGTGAGTTTACGCGCCAGCCGGACGCGTTCCGCAACTGGGTCACAGCCAACGGCAGCTCCGGCTATCCCGCCGCTTCCAGCCGGTATCATCTCTACGTCTCATGGGCTTGCCCCTGGGCCCATCGGACGATCATTGTGCGCAAGCTGAAGCAGCTCGAGTCCGTGATCGGAATGACCGTCGTGGATCCGATTCGCGATGAGCGAGGATGGGCGTTTCGTGAAGGTCCTGGGCACTCCCTGGATCCCATCAATGGATTTTCGTTTCTGAGTGAGGCCTATAAAGCGACCGACCCACACTACATCGGTCGCTTTACGGTCCCGATCCTCTGGGACCGCTTCACCAAACGCATTGTCACCAATTCCGACGATGACCTGATGAGGATCTTCAACGGTGAATTCAACCGATTCACTGAAAGTCCGATCGACCTGTATCCGGATGGGCTCCGACAAGAGATCGACGAACTCAACAGCTTTATCTACGAGAATGTGAACGATGGCGTGTATCGCGCGGGATTCGCCACATCACAGCAAGCCTACGAACGAGCGGCACGGCGACTGTTTACCGCGCTGGATCAACTGGATGCACGCCTCGCCACCCGCCGCTATCTCTTCGGGCCGGAATGTGTGGAGACTGATTGGAGGCTCTTCGTCACGCTGATTCGGTTTGATGCGGTCTACCACGGACATTTCAAGTGCAATGTCCGACGAATTCTCGACTACCCAAACCTCTTCGGATATCTCAAAGACCTCTACCAAACAGACGGCATCGCCGAGACCGTGAATTTCGACCATATCAAGCGGCACTACTACATCACGCACGACGACATTAATCCGACCAGCATCGTTCCGATCGGCCCCGATCAGGACCTTACCGCTGCCCATGGGCGGGAACGTTTAACCGGTTAGCAGGATGCTGAAAAAGCCCGCCAGCAGCGTTCTCACATCGCTCAGAGACTCAACGTACCGAAGCGTACGCTCGCCTCTTCCCTCGCTGCGGCCATGCCCGGTGAAATGCGCGTCTTGGCGCACAGGGGTGGGCGGGTGAGAACGGAGGTCTTTTTGAGTATCCTGAGTCCTTGCGACGTGAATGCCGCATGAAACATTCCGCTATGCGAAA
>JAMXAU010000016.1 GCA_024281365.1 Nitrospira sp. | reverse complement strand
CCGGGGTGGGCCACGAACCTCGTACCCCAATCTCCCAAGTACAGGTCGACGAGAGATTCGTCTCTCGCGTCCGCTCTTTGAACAACTGGCCGCGCGAATGTCCTATGTGGAGCAGGAACTGATCAACACCCTTGCGCATGAAATGATTCACCAATGGCAGTTCGATGTCCTGAAACGGCGCCCTGATCATGGCCTGGCATTTCTGAGAAAAATGAGACAGATCAATTCTTCGGGAGAGGTGGCTGTGACGACGTACCACTCACTGGAGAAGGAAGTCATCGCCTTGTCGAGATTTGCCTGGCAATGCATCAAGTGTGGACGTCTCTATCGGCGACAACGGAAAACGATCCAGCCTCAACGACATCACTGCGGAGCCTGCCGAGGAACCTTGCAAGAGCTCACAACAGAACCAGCGCAACACAAAGACGGCCACAGCTCGTTCGTCGACCAAGCTTCAGATCGACTCTCTCCACCGAAACCACCTCGGAAGCCCTCAAGAGCCCTGGAGCAATTGACGCTCGAACTGGCGTAACACGTGCGAGCCATGCAGAAGTCAACTAGCCGTTTGCTGAAAACTTGGTTTCTACTTCGCGCACCGTTGCACGATGAGAGAAAAAACTGTGGCACTCTACAGCTCAGAATGCTCAAAAAGGCTGTCCGGCAAGGCCGCAGCAAGCGAAGGGGCGAGGCGTACGCTTCGGTACGTTGAGCGTCTGAGTGATGCGAGAACGCCGCTGGAAGACTTTTTCAGCATTCTGCTAGGTTAGGCAGCTTCTTGGTTCCCCCCTGACCGATTTCCCGCGCGTGCGTGCTGCATGCGCTGAAGAACGGCCGCCAAGGCCTCGACTGAAATCGGTTTGGAAAGATAGTCATCCATCCCCGCAGCCAAGCACTGCTCACGGTCTCCCTGCATGGCGTTCGCGGTCAAGGCCACGATCGGCACGCGATGGGAAGTTACGGGTTTCTGATTACGGGTTTCTGGTTTTGAGCCAGAAACTCGAAACCCGGAACTCGAAACTATTTCAGCCGCCTCTCGTTCTCGAATCACGCGCGTCGCTTCAAATCCGTCCATCTCCGGCATTTGACAGTCCATGAAGATGACATCGTAACGGATCCGGGACAGCGCCTCGACCACTTCCCGCCCGTTGGCCACCACGTCAATGCGATACCCCAATCGTTGGAAGAGGCGGACCGCCACTTTCTGATTGACGACGTTATCCTCAGCCAGCAGTATGCGAAGGTCCACATTGGCCTTCGTCTCGGCAAGGGTATGACGAGTAATGAGGGGAATCGAGTGATTCACCGCAGCCGCGCCGACTGTCGCAGAGTACTGCGTCATGACGGCAACGAGACAATCGTGCAACTGCCGCTCACGAATTGGTTTCGTCAGGTACGCGGAGATTCCTGCGGCTTTGGCAGTTTTCGCGTCTCCCCGTCGACCGAACGAGGTCAGCAGCACCAGCTGAATCTCGACCCCTCCCGTTCGTGCCCGTATGGTGCGCGCCAATTCGAGTCCATCCGTCGGCCCCATATCCACGTCCAACAGCACAAGGTCAAATGCCGGTTGCCTCTGTGTCTGACTCAGGGCCATGTGCGCTTCGGGTCCACTTGTGACGAGCGTCGGCTGCATCCCCCATTTCTTCGTCATCAACTCAAGAATTTTTCGGTTGATGGCCTTGCTATCCACGATAAGGATGTGGAGTCCGGCCAACAAGACGGAATTCCTCTCGACCACCTGGGAACTGCTGACCTGCTTGTGCAAATTCACTGTAAACCAGAAGCAGCTCCCGACCCCCACTTGACTCGTGACTCCGATCGCTCCTCCCATCAATTCGATCAGCCGTTTGCAAATCGCAAGGCCGAGACCGGTTCCGCCGTACTTCCTCGTCGTAGATCCATCGGCCTGGCTGAACGACTGGAATAGTCTGTCACGAGTCTCTTCGGAAATACCGATCCCCGTATCCGTGACCGCCACACGAATCGTGGCCTCCTCCGTCGATTCCGCTTCAACGGTCACCTCCACCACCACGTCTCCCTGGTCGGTAAACTTTATGGCGTTCGCAGCCAAGTTCATGACGATCTGGCGGAGGCGCCCTGGGTCACCCAGCAAGTGTCTCGGCACATCGGCATGGAACAGACAGGCCAGATTCAGTCCTTTTGAGGACGCTCGCTCCGCCACGAGATCCAGCGATTCATCGATGGCGAGGCGAAGGTCGAACGCAATCGTCTCCAAATCCAGTTTCCCTGCCTCAATCTTTGAGAAGTCCAGAACGTCGTTGATGATCGTCAACAGATGGTCGCCACAGGTCCGAACGGTTTCAGCATATTCACGTTGCTCCTCCGTGAGTTGGGTGTCCAACAGGAGTCCGGTCATCCCGATCACCCCATTCATCGGCGTCCGGATTTCGTGACTCATGCTGGCAAGAAACAATGACTTGGCCTCGGTTGCAGCTTTGGCTTCTCTCAGCGCTCCGTCTAATTGGTGATTGATCTGTTCCAATTGCTGCGCATAGTTTTTCAACGCCTGTTCCGCTTCTTTTCGTCCGGTGATATCCCGAATGAACGCGCTGAACATGGTGATGCCCTCGATCGTCAACGGAGTCATGGCGATTTCCATGGGGAATTCCCGACCGTCTCGCCGAATCCCGATCATTTCTACCAGTCGCTGAGCGGTGGGCACATCCGGAGGATGGAGCAGGTGCTGAACATACTCGCGATAGCCACGGCGGTGGGACAGCGGACAAATCGTGTCGGCTGCGTCTCTTCCGATGGCCTCGAGCGCGGACCACCCAAAGGCTTGTTCCGCCTGGGCATTCCACTCCGTAATACGGCCGCTGTCATCCATGGTCATCACCGCATCGAGGGCCGTGTCGATGATCAAGCTGGTACGGGCCTCGTTCTGATGCAACGCCGCTTCCACTTCGGCCCGTTCGACGAAGAGGCCGATCTGACTTCCGGTCGTGCCCAACGCGCGTAACAGATCCCGGTCTTCCGCCTGAGCCTCTCGGCTGAGGAATTCCATGACGCCATAGACGTTGGCTCTGAGCCAAATCGGAAAGGCACAGGCTCCACGCAGCACCCCGGGGGCCTCGAGAGACTCGCGCGTAAAGAGCGGCGCTCCTGCGATATCCTCAATCCACAAAGGCTCGCCACGCACCCAGCAACACCCCGGCAGGTCGGAGTCAGGACTGTGGTCCTGTTGCCGGCTGTTGCGTAAAAACTCCTGGATCATCGTCGAATCAACGGACCACCCATGCGTGCACGTGAGGGATCGTCGATCGTCCTGCACCCTCCAGAATAACCCGACCTGCCAATCCAGACTCACGACGATCGCCTGCAAGAGATCCGGGATGGCTTGCTCAACGGTGGAGGACGCCGCCAGCACCTTCGCCACCGCATGTTGGAGCGCTTGACGACGATCGGCACGCTTTTGCTCTGTCACATCTTGGAGCACACTGAGGATCGATCCGACTGACCCATTTTCAGCCGGAAGAGGAACGGTGGTCATCTCGACCCACCGAATCTGACGGGACAATCCAACCAGTCTGCACCGTCCACGGGTCTCACGTCCCTCCCGGGCAGCCTTGTGCAGGTCGTCGAGCTGCTGATGATCACCCGTATGGACAAAGTCTCGGAGATCTCGACCAATGATTTCTTCTGAAAACCCGGCGTCGAAGAGAAAACAGCCGGCTGGGTTAATCTGGAGCACCCGATGATCGAGTCCCGACACCAGAATCCCCTGCGGCTCAGCCTCCAGGATACTCCTCAGTCTTTGTTCATTTTCTTGGAGTCGAACCTGCTCGCGTTCTGCCTGGAGCCGACGAGTCCGATCCCTTCGCAACGCCTGTGCAAGAAAGACTATCAGGGGGACGACCAGCAGGAGATTGACCAGGCCGATAGCCCAGAACAGGCTTATGTCACCACCATCACTCATTGGCTAGACTCCGGACACACCCATCCCTACGGTCAGACTGGCACCAGCCTCTACACTCCGTTATGTGCCGTATCGGTTCGTTCTGTGAGAACTTGAGCCAGTGATCACCGTTCGGTCGAACTCTCTACGATCCGGGAGTCCCCAGCTCGACACCACCCTCGCACGGTAGGAATCGCTCTTTCACTGGCACCGGCAGCCAGGTATGATGGGGCCATGAACTCGAAGGTCCTGCCGCGAGAGCAACTCCTCCACGTTCTGGCCATGGATCGGGCGAATGGGAAGCGCATTGTGTTCACCAACGGGTGTTTCGATCTGATGCATATCGGGCATACTCGATACCTCCAAGCGGCAAGGGCTCTGGGCGATGTCCTCGTGGTCGGGGTGAACAGTGATGCATCCGTTCGGCGTTTAGAAAAAGCGCCTGACCGGCCGATCGTTCCAGAGGTGCAGCGGGCCGAAGTGCTGGCGGCTTTGGCCTGTGTCGATTATGTCGGGATCTTCGACGAGCCCGATCCCCTCGAACTGATTACGGCCGTCCAGCCGGACATTCTGGTGAAAGGCGGAGACTGGCCTATCGACCAAATCGTCGGCCGCAAGGTGGTCGAATCCCGTGGCGGCATCGTCAGGACGATCCCGCTGGTTCCCGGTCAATCGACCACAGCACTCCTTCACCGTATTCGCTCAACCGCGACGTAATTCGTGTCTGACACCACTTCTCACATGCCCTCCTGGCTTGTCCCACTTCGATCGGCCCTCGATCACAAGCAGGCGCGTGTGTGCCTGCTTGGGGCACATGGCCCGACTTCGGCTTGCGCCGTTACCCTGCTAGACCGTCTTCGCCGTCATTCCCACGACTGCGCCACCCCATGGGTCGTGCTGACCGCAAGTGACGAGTCTGCTGAACGAATCTTCAACGACTTGCACTTCTTCCATACACTCATGGGTCAATCCGTCGAAGGCCTCGCGTGGTTCCCGGAATGGGAGACCCTCCCCTATGAAGCGACGGCACCGCATGTCGCGTTGATTGCACACCGGATGACGACGCTGCATCGCCTGCTGGTCAAGCCACCCACGATCCTCGTGACCTCCGTCGCCGCAGCCATGCATCGCGTGATCCCGCGCTCGCTTTTTGAGGAAGCGGTGATTCGTTTCAAGACAGGCGCAACCTTCGAACGGGAGTCCTTGATCACGAGCCTGCTTCGTATTGGATACCGGCGGGTTTCCGTGGTGGAAATTCCTGGAGAATTCAGTATTCGCGGGGGAATCGTCGATATCTTCTCGACCGCCTACTCGAACCCGGTCCGTGTGGAGTTTCTTGGGGATCAAGTCGAATCGATGCGGCTGTTCGACCCCGCAACTCAAACGTCGATTGAGAAGTTGAACGAGGGGTGGGTCTTACCCGCACGAGAATTTATCCGGCCTTCACAAGCCCAGGACGCGACTGCACCGGTTCCTCCCGATGCAGAATGGCGAAGCCCCGACCTCTATGAGACCATGGACACGTTGTTCGACTATCTTGGCTCGGATCCTTCCCTCGCTCTCGATCAACCGGAGAGTTTGAAGAAGGCCTGTGAGGCTGCCTGGAGCAAAATCGATGACGGATACCTCCGTCACGTCGATCGTGACATTGCCAATCCCTATCCCTCCCCTGAACGTCTCTTTCTCACGTGGGACGGCATCCAACAACGGATGGCCACCTGCCCGATGATGGCGCTGGAACCGCTGGCAGCCCCGGACTCATCCTGGGAGCCGACCTTTTCATTTTCCACCCAGCTCCCTGGCAGCATCGGTCTTGGGATCAGAGGCACCGCCTTCAGCCAAACACTGAGCCTGCTTGAAGGCCTTCGCAATGAGCATCGGGTGATTCTGGTTGCCCGAAGCCGGGGACAAGTCGATCGCTTGCTCGCCCTCCTCCGAGAACATGATTTACCGGCAGAATCCTGGAATCCCTCGACCTGGTCAAGCCAGCGGGCCGGCAAATCGCCGTTTTATGTACTGCACGGCGATCTCTCGGTAGGGTTTCTATCCGGAGAGCTCCGGCTCGCTCTCCTGACCGAAGAGGAACTCTTCGCAAAAGGCGCGCGCCATAAGCCTCAACCCAAGAGTCGGACCGCCACGTTCCTGTCCTCGCTGGAAGACCTGAGCGTCGGCGATTACGTCGTGCATGTGCAACACGGCATCGCGAAGTATCGGGGCCTGAAACGCCTTTCGGTCCAAGACTTCGAGAGTGACTACTTGATCCTGGAGTTTGCGGGTGGCGATACCCTGTATGTTCCGCTCGACCGGTTGAATCAAGTGCAACGATACAGCGGCGCCGAGAGTCATGTACCCCGACTCGATCGATTGGGCGGCACCAGTTGGGCCAAAACGACCGCCCGGGTCAAGAAGGACATCGAAGAAATGGCCCAAGAGTTAATCGACCTCTATGCCAACCGGGAGCTGGTGAAACGGAATGCCTATGGCGTGACCACAACCCTCTACCACGAATTCGAGGCCGCGTTTGAATATGAGGAGACGCCGGACCAGCTCAAAGCCATCGCCGACATCAGCCGAGACCTTGAATCAACCAGACCCATGGACCGGCTGGTGTGCGGCGACGTGGGGTATGGAAAGACCGAAGTCGCCATGCGCGCCGCCTTCAAGGCGGTCGAGCACGATCGTCAGGTAGCGGTCCTGGTTCCGACGACACTGTTGGCTCACCAGCATTATGAAAACTTTGCCGAACGCTTCGCCCCCTTTCCCATGCGCGTCGCGCTGCTCTCGCGATTCCAATCGTCGAGAGACACGAAAGCCATTCTCAAGGATGTCGCGGCCGGAACCGTCGATGTCGTCATCGGCACTCACCGGCTGCTGCAGAAGGACGTGACGTTTCGCCATCTCGGCCTCGTCATCATCGACGAAGAACAGTGGTTCGGCGTCAAGCACAAGGAGCGGCTCAAGCAGCTTCGGACACAAGTCGATGTCTTGACGTTGACCGCCACCCCCATTCCCCGTACCCTTCAAATGGCGATGTCGAGTGTACGAGATCTCTCGATTATCGACACCCCTCCGGCTGGTCGGTTGGCCATCAAAACGGAGGTGGTTCGGTTCAGCGACAAAGCTGTACGGGACGCCGTCCTGCGCGAACTTGGACGAGGCGGGCAGGTCTATTTTGTCCACAACCGTGTCGAAACCATGGAGCGGATCGGAGCCTGGCTGCATCAGCTGATTCCTGAAGCCAGAATGGTCATGGCACACGGCCAGATGGACGCCAAACCGTTGGAAGCCGTGATGCTGAAATTCGTGAAGCGCGAGGCCGACATTCTGATCGCCTCGGCCATCATTCAGTCAGGACTCGACGTCCCGACCGCGAATACGATCATCGTGAACCGCGCCGATCTCTTCGGACTTGCGCAGCTGTACCAGTTGCGTGGACGGGTCGGGCGAGGAGGCGACCAGGCCTACGCCTATTTCCTTATTCCCGATGAGGGCACACTGACCGGCGATGCTCAAAAACGATTGATCGCCATTCAGCAGTTTACCGAGCTTGGATCAGGCTTCCGTATCGCTGCGGCCGACATGGAGATCCGAGGCGCCGGGAATCTGCTGGGAAAGCAGCAGTCCGGTCATATTGCCGCCATCGGACTGGATCTCTACATGCAAATGGTCGAACAGGCTGTTCAACGGTTGAAAGGGCATGTCATCGAGGAAGAACCGGACCCGACGCTGCAACTGCCCGTTTCAGCCTTCATCCCCGAGCCCTACGTCACGGATCCCCACCACCGGCTCTCCCTGTATAAACGGCTGACGGCCTGCACCCAAGTCGGTGAGCTCGCTCTCCTGCATGGGGAAATCCAAGACCGGTACGGTCCCGCTCCGGAGCCGGTCGAGCGGTTGCTCGAAGTGATGCAACTCCGGACGCATGCGAAACGCCTCCGGTTGGCTTCGCTCGACGTACACGGCCAGTCGGTCACGATCGTGTTCCAACCGAAGGCGACGATCCCTGAACCGGCCGTTCATCGATTGATGGACCAGCTGAAGAAGCGGCTGAAGTTTCTCAGTCCCGTCTCGTTTGAAATCTCCATGCGCCAGAGCGACTGGCCGTCGCTGTTTTCGGAACTCAATGCAATCTTGCAAAGCCTCGACCTCTGTGATACCAAGACGATCAGAGCGGATGCGACAGGCTCGTGATCGAGACCCGCATGTGCCCCCACTTATGAGACACTTCCGGTTCCTGACATTCTGTCGGACCTATCTCATGCCCGGACTGCTTGCCGGCGTGGTGGCCGGTTTCGGGCCGGTGATCTCTGGTTGCGGCGAGCGGCAGGAGGAACCGATCGTCGCGTTGGTCAATGGCCGGACGATTACCCAAACCGAATTCGACCTTCGATGGGGAGAGCTCTCACCTGCCACGCGTTCCCGTTACGAGAAGGACGGCGGCAAGCGGAAATTCCTGGAGGAACTGATTACCCGAGAGCTCCTGATGCAGGAGGGGCGCCGACGAGGCTTAGATCATAATGAGATCATCCGGGACAAGACACAACGATATAAGGAACAGCTCATCCTCGACGAACTTCTCAAAGACAAGCTCCAATCCAAGGTCGAACTGACGCAAGTCGAGCTTGATGCCTACTACGAGAAACACGCCACCGAACTGCTTGACCCGTTGAAAGCCAGTATTTCGGTCATGCTTTTGCCCAATGTGTATGCCGCAAAGGATCTGGAGACGCAGGTGAATCGAGGCGGGAACTTTGCCAAGTTCGCCCAGCGGTACTCGATGGACGACAAGACGAAGTCTAAAGGCGGCGATCTGGGCCCCTACAGAAAAGGAATGCTGCTTCCCGAACTGGATACGGTCATTCATACCCTCAAGCCCGGAATGGTCAGCGGTCCCATCAAGACCGAGCATGGATACTATCTTGTCATGCTGTCTCCTCTGGATGAAGCCATTATCCAAACCGACTTGGCGACAAAAGAACGGCTTCGGCAGGAGCTCCTGGCCGACAAGCGGCGCAAACGATTCGACGAGGTGATTGCCGATATTCGAACCAATGCGGCAGTTCGGTTTGCTGAAGCCGCTCGCTATATTAACGAGGATACCGGCAAGCGTTAGTTCCTGCTGATTTCCACGAACCCACCGCTTCGTGTACAATTATCGAACGAGTGACGAAGGCTTCCCACTCCAGGGCGTAGGAACCATGACCACCGCTTCTCACAGAGTTTGTTGGGAAACCCGGCTCCTATCGGCGTTGACCCTCTTCGTATTCGTGAGCCTGTCCCCGCACCAGGCTTCAGCTCATCTGCAGGATCGCATCGTCGCCATCGTCAATTCCGAGCTGATCATGCTGTCCGACGTCCAACGTGAGTTCGGCGCGGAGCAAGAGCGTCTCTCCCGTACGCACCGAGGAACTGACCTCGCCCAACGACTGAAGACCGCGGAATATATGGCCTTGACGAAGCTGATCGAGCGGAAATTGCAGCTCCAGGAAGCCAAAGCCAAGAAAGTGGAGGTGTCAGACATCGAGGTTAAACAAGCCATCGAGCAAATGAAGCGACAAGGCACCTCCCTCAATCCTACGAACCCCAGCGACCTCCAGGCCGTACACGATCAACTCGTGCTCATGCGAGTGGCCGATCAGCATATTCGCGGCAATATCATGGTGGGCGACTCCGAGCTGAAGCGGTACTACCAAGAACATCGTGACCGGTTTGCTTTGGCCGAAGAGTACGAATTGAGTCAAATTCTGATTCGGCCACGCTCCTCAGACGGGCTGGCCGAGGCGCTGACCAAAGCGCGCCGCGCCATGAATGACCTGAAGCGAGGTGACAAGTTTGAAGATGTCGCCAGGGAATACTCCGACGGCGATAATGCCTTGCAGGGCGGACGGCTCGGCGTGGTTCGGCAGGGTGAACTCATCCCCATCATCGATCAGGCCATCGCTCGGTTGGTGCCTGGTGGGATCTCCGATATCATCGAGAGCCCTGAGGGAATCCAGATCCTCCGGATGGACGATCGAAGACCCAAACGGTTTCGGAAGTATGAAGAAGTCCGGCGAGAACTCCAAGATCTGGTCTATCAGCAGAAAAGTGAAGACATGTTTCAAGCCTGGCTCGTCCAGCTCAAAAATAAGTCGTACATCGAGATCAAATTTTAGCTTGGGGTTACACGACCCTGGCACCCCCGCTCCAGCAATAGACCACAATCACTACCAGGATGCGGAAAAAGACCGCCACCGGCGTTCTCGCATCGCTCAGAGGCTCAACGTACGGCCCAGAGTACGATTCGCCTCTTCGCTCGCTGCGGCCTTGCTGGACGGCCTTTTTGCGCATCCTGCATGAATATTCAACGTCCTCTCACAGCTCAATATCCGTGACGGCGACACGGGTCAAAATGAGTTTTTCCGCAGCCTGCTAGACGTCTCCCCGTCGGCCGGCCGCTTCACGCAGAGATCCCCACAGCCGATCTCTTCCTTCCCCCGTCATGGACGAATAGGGAATCACGGCGTCTTCATCGGCAACTCCTAAACTCTGATGGATTTGGCGCACGGTTCGCACCCGTTCGTTGGCCTTCAGCTTATCGACCTTGGTCACGACGATGAGTGGATCATGCCCGATTGAACGGAGCCAGGCCATGGTCTGCCTGTCCTGATCAGTCACGACGCGACTGTCCACCAGCAACACCACCCGGATCAGCGCAGTGCGACCGAGGAGATAGCTTTCCAGCAAGGGGCCCCATTGATTGCGCACGGTTTTCGGCACGTTTGCGAATCCGTAGCCCGGCAAGTCCACGAGATAGAATTGCGAGAGATGGAGATCTGATGTCGAGATCTGAAACACGTTCACGGCTTGCGTTTTCCCAGGAGTCCGACTGACTTTGGCCAGGTCTCGACGATTCAGTAACGAGTTGATCAAGGACGACTTTCCGACATTGGAGCGCCCGACAAAGGCAACCTCTTGTAGAGCGCCGGAAGGAAACTGTTCTGGAGCGAGACAACTTTTGATAAACTCGGCTGCGAAGATTTTCATGTCGTCAGGCTGATGAATGGATTCGAACCGGAAACCTAGCCACAGTCCCGTCTTTCTGCGTCACTACACATACGAGCCTCCTCCGCTCAAGTCAACCGGTCGCAGCAGAATTCGGCGCGTCTTGCTGTGGAGCACCCTCCTCATTGGATTTCCGCTGAGCATCCTGATGCTGAGCTGGTTCATGACCTTGCCCGATGTGGAGCGACTCACACGAACCAACCCGACATCCAGCGCGCTGATGGAAGCCCGGCAAACTCAGGCAAAGGAGCAGGGACGTTCCGTCAAGCGCCGGTGGATGTGGGTTCCGCTTTCTCGTATTTCTCCGCATCTTCGCCATGCAGTCGTGGCTGCGGAAGATGCGTCGTTCTTTACTCATGAAGGATTTGACTGGGAAGGCATCAAAGACGCCGCCATACACAACCTTGAAGCCGGTGAATTCAAACGTGGCGGAAGCACCATTACACAGCAACTGGCCAAGAATCTCTACCTATCGTCCGAACGGTCCCTCTTTCGGAAAGCCAAGGAAGCACTGATTACTTGGGAACTCGAACAACGCCTTCCCAAAAAGCGTATTCTTGAACTGTACCTCAATGTGGCCGAGTGGGGACATGGCGTCTACGGCGCGGAAGCCGCAGCCCAGCATCATTTCGGCAAACCCGCCCACGAACTGACGTCCGACGAAGCCGCCTGGCTCGCGGCGATGCTGCCCTCGCCACGCCGATACGATCCGTTACGAAAAACGACCTTTTTGACCCGCCGGCATGAACGTATTCTGAAATGGATTGATCGGCAATCCGCCGCACCCGTACCGGTCACCGAGGAGTAGGACCGCTGAGTTGCGGCTATTCTGCATACTCCGAAGAATCGCCGACCTGACCGTGATCCTGTTCACCGAAGATGGCCGATTCATGAGTATAGTGTTTGAATTCGAGCAGATTGTGCGACGGGTCTTTGAGAAAGAACGTCCGATGCTCGATACGCGTGCCTGGGAAACGCACTCGCGGCTGCTGATAGAAGGTAAGATCCTGCGCCTTGGCCCGATCTGCCAGCGCCTGCCATTCCTCCAGCGAGAGAAACACCAGCCCGAAATGACTGGGGTAGATCCCTTTCTGCTTCGGAGGCTGGTCCTGCACGAGATGTGCGACAAGTTGGTGGCCGGCCAGTCCCAGCGTCACGGCCTGCTTCGACCGCCTCCCAACCGTACAACCGAGACCATTCACATAGAACCGTAGGGCTGCATCAATATCGTGTATCGGGAACGCGAGATGAAAGAGGCTGGTCGTCATCAAAATTGGTCTCTCACGGTCGGCTTGCCTTTGCCATCCCACCACCCAGCCGCCATATGCGAGGTCACATGGCTGATGGCAAACTGCCCTCTCGGGGTAAGGACCAGTGTACCAGCTGATCCGTTTACTCTTGTGACCAGCTTCTGCAGTACCCATCGCGCCGCCGTCCCCGCTGTCTTTCCCTGTCCTAACCGATCACAGATTGTTTTCGCAACGGCCACACGCATGATGCTCTCACCCCACCCAGTCATCGACACCGCACCGGTCTCATTGTCAGCATACACCCCACAGCCGATGATCGGCGTATCCCCGACTCGTCCGGGCAGCATAAGATCGATCCCCCCTGTCGAGGCACCGGCAGCGACTGTCCCAGACCGGTCCAGCGCAACCGCCCCGACTGTTCCATGCCGATCCCCCTTCGTGGTCATCTGCTTGAGCATGGAACCGTACGAGAGCCTGCCTCTCGTAGGTTGATGCTTCTGAAGCTCTATCCTGTGATACTTCGCGAACTTGGTCGCCAGAGGGCCGACGAGCAAGACATGCGCCGTCTCTTCCATAACGAGGAGGGCGGCCGTAATCGGATGAACAATACCCTCGATGGAGGCGACAGCACCAGCACGTAAGCGTTCCCCTTCCATGATCGACGCATCCATCCGCCTGACTCCATCCAACTGTCGATGAGCCCCGTTTCCCGCATTGAAGAGCCCGCTGCGCTCAAGAATTCGAATGGTCTGCTCCACGGCGACAAGTGCGGAACTTCCACGATCCAAGAGGTGATAGCCGACTTGCAATGCGCCACGCAGACAAGCGGCTTGTGAGGAGGTCATGGTACGGGAGCCGGCACCCCCGTGTGCGAGAATGATCGGTCTGATGGATTTCAATTTAGGAGCAGATCCCGGGTCCTTTGGTAGGCAGAATTCTGCATACGATCGAGGTCAGATCGCACAAAGCCCAGGCCGGTGACACAGAGTTCAAAGTTCTCCGATAATTTCTTGAACAACGGCAAGCTGGTTTCCGCATCCTCACGACCAATCTGCGCGACGATTCCGTACGACCGTTTGCCGGTCTTCACATAGTCCACGAGGAAGTCCTTGTGATAGATACGCCCAGCCGATTTGAGCCGTCGTAAGTACTCGGGAAACAATCCCGCCATAAACAGCGTGAAATCACCGATATGACGGTGAACGTCTCGCTCACGATCCAGCGATTGCGCTTCGAACATGACCTCAGACTCGAAGAGTAAATCTACAACCGAATCGACCGGCTGATCCTTCCGGTTTCTAATTTTATAGAGTTGATCTGTACGGGTAAAATCGACCAGCAGGTTGGAGACGTAGGATGTGACCTTGGTATCGGGCCAACCGAGGTGTTCCGTGAAACTCTTCTCGGTAAGGGCACCAAAGAGTTCCCTGAGCGGGTGCCGAAGAGGAACTTGAGCTCCCATCTCCACCTCCTGTGACATCGGTGTGGCTTACGGTCAGTATACCAAATCCGGACTGAGAACGGGTTGTCACTCTTGTCGATCTATCGGAGCTCCTCCGTCAGACCTTGAGCCGTGTGACACCTCCTTCCCGACTATCCAGCACAAAGGTCACCGGCCCATCGTTGATCAAAGCCACCTGCATATGCGATGCGAAGATCCCTGTCTTAACTATCGTTCCGCTCTCTCGCAGTCCGGTCGCGACTTGTTCATAAAGCCTCTGGGCCGGCTCAGGAGGAGCCGCATCATCAAAACTAGGACGACGGCCGTTCGCCGTCCGGCCCAAGAGGGTGAATTGAGAGACCAACAACACCGCGCCGCCCACATCGGCCAGCGATCGATTCATCTTCCCCTGTTCGTCGGAGAACATGCGGAGGGTCCTGATCTTGTCAACCACATAGCGTACGTCGGACTCGTCATCGCCTTTCGCGACACCCAACAGCACCATCAAACCATGTCGGATTTCACCGACGACTTGCCCATCGACCTCGACGGAGGCACTGGTGACACGTTGAATGACGGCTCGCATCAGAATATCAAAAAACCTATGGTTGATGGCCGATGGCACACGGCAAAACCCACTTGTAAATCCGTATCGCTCCAACCATAAGCCATCTGCTATCTGCTCCCCAGCATGGACAATGTTCCCTCCAGCGACAGCAACTTGCGCTTCATGGATAGCCCCCCCGAAAACCCTCCAAGCGTGGCATCCTGGGCGACAATCCGATGACAAGGGATCACAACCGGGATCGGGTTCGCACCAACCGCGTTACCGACCGCACGGGCATACTGTGGTCCACCCACACGCGCGGCAACCCACTGATACGAGCGCAGTTTGCCGTACGGCACACGGAGAAGCACCCGCCAGACCTGCCGCTGGAATACCGTCCCTTGTGACAGATCGAGCGGCATATCAAAGGTGTGTCGCGTGCCTGCAAGATAGTCGAGTAATTGACGGCGAGCTATATCCAGTCGTGCGGACTCGCCTCGCTGCAGTAGCCCGTTTGACTGGGCTCTGAGGTCAGCCTCCACCGCCCGTTCCGACCGTTTCGGCAAAACAATGGCTTGAATTCCCTTTGAAGACTCCGCAATCCCCATCCACCCCCAGGGTGAGCTAAACAGCATCACCTTGTCCATAGACCGCTCCACACTATCTCGCGAACCGCCCGAGCTTTCTGCGCACCATCCCCCAAAGGACCCCCAGTTCCTCAGACTGAAATAAGGCATGGACGCCCAGATATCCGCCTACACTCAGTCCAATGCCGACGAACAGCATCGCAGATTTCGCGATCCAATCGTCGGGGCGGGCCCAAATCTGTGCTTCGGCGACCCACCAACAAGCCGCTATGATCGGCACACAGCCAATCCCTACCCGACCAGCGGAACGGAGCACTGAAAACCAGTCGACGCCGCCGAGTCTCCGATTGAGTACCGCCACGAGAATTCCGCCGTTGACCATCGCCGCCAGAGCCGTGGCGAGGGCAAGCCCGGCCGCTCCCAGACGTGACATCAGAACCAACGAAAACAGAATGTTCGCCACCACCGCGATGGTCGCTGACACAACCGGCGTGGTGGTGTCCTTCAGCGAATAGAAGGCTGACACGATGATGCGCACTCCGCCGAACGCCCATAAGCCGACAGCATAGCAGAGCACCGCCAGGGCAGTTTCAGCGGTATCATGCGCTGTAAACGTGCCATGTTCAAACACCAGATGCACGATCGGAGTCCGTAACGCGATCAACCCCACCATGGCCGGCAGCATGATAAAGATGATCATGCGCAGTCCAAACCCGAGCGTTGTGCGCAGTTCATCCAGCGCGCCTCGTGCCGCTTGGGCCGACAAGGTGGGCAGGATGGCGGTGACCAACGCCACACCGAAGATGCCCAAAGGGAATTGGATCAATCGCATGCCGTAAAAGAGATAGGTGGGCCCACCGGCAAAGAACGACCCCAGGATCGTGCTCACGGTAATATTGATCTGTGTGACCGACAATCCAAGCAACGACGGAATCATCAGTCGACCAATCTTCTTCACCCCTGGGTGACCGGGATTGAATATGAATCCAAACAGCATGCCTCGTCGCCTGAGTCCCGGCAATTGCATCGCAAACTGCGCGGCGCCACCGGCCACCACCCCGATCGCAACCCCGATGATGGGTTCCGGCATAGCCGGGGCCAGGAACAGCGCGCATCCGATGATAAACAGATTGAAAAAGACCGGTGAAAACGCAGGAGCCGCAAAGGCCCGTAATGAGTTGAGCACGCCCATGGCCAGTGCCGCTAAACTGATAAAAATGAGATACGGGAACATGATGCGCGTGAGTAACGTCGTCATTTCCAGCCGGGTCGGATCGTCATGGAATCCCGGCGCCAAGAGCCACACAATGCCTGTCGATCCCAGAATCCCGACGAGCGTAATGCCCGTCACGATCGTCAGCAGTGTCGTGAAGGCGGCACTCGCCAGTTCCCACGCATCCTGCTTCGATTTCAGTGTGTGGTATTCGGTGAAGACGGGAATAAACGCGGCGGACATCGAGCCCTCGGCAAAGAGCTCACGGAGCAGATTCGGGATCCGATAGGCGACAAAAAACGCATCGGCCGCAGGAGTCGCCCCAAAGAGTCGTGCGATGACCATGTCGCGGATAAACCCGAGGATACGGCTGGAAAAGGTCGCGACGCCGATCACCCCAGCTGACTTGATGACTGACTGATTCTCGTCCTGTTGTGTCGGTGGTGCAGCGGGGGAGGCAGTCGGCTCTGACATGGACCGGATTCTAGCGGAACGCTCGCGGGGCGTCTATCGAATGTGAAGGTGGTCTGATGCGCCGGTCGCTTGGAGCCTGGTTACTCGCGGGCAACACCACCCACACAAGGCAACGATAAACTCCTGACGCATGTTGGACATCACGCCAGGAGTCTTCGAACAGTCGTCTATGCAGCCAGTCGAATGGGTGGCCGACTGGTCATGCTCGTGGAACTCGTGTCTGTATCACGCAATACTTCGACCTTGGCCTGGGGTTTCATCTCCAACGTCCCGTTGAACACCACACCCTCTTCCATCGAAAGCACCGGCGTGGTCAGGCTGCCTTCAACAACAGCGGGCGCGCATAACACGATCTGGCTGGTCGCCTCAATGTCCCCCGTGATATGCCCATGACAGACGACAGCTCCTGCCGTCACTTTTGCTTTAATCACTGCCTCAGGACCAACGAGCAGCCCACCGTCCGTGTGGATTTCTCCGTCCAAGGTCCCATCGATTCGTACGGTCCCAGAGTACGAGATGATACCCTTGAACTGGACATCCTTGCCGACAAACGCGACTTCATCCGGTAATATCGGACCGTTGTGTTTCGGTAAAGCGCTCCGCCGATCCTCTACCCATCGCTCTTGTTCTCGCTCCTGTCCCCGAGCCATGTCACCCTCTACCGCCTCCTCATGTTTCCACATCGTATGCCTCCTCCTTGTCGAGATTGGTCTGGCCAGACGAGCAGCCCCGCCGAGTCTCTCCTCTATCGGCTGATCGGGATGTTTTATTAAGTGGCAGGGAATAGAGATAAGCAGCTTACGACTCTATGACCAATTCATTCGATAATTCATTAGGATTGTCGCCCGGGCGACCGGGACATACCTCAGCAAGCAACGTGCCACACGCCTGGATCCCTTGACATAACCCGCTGACGATATCTCCCCTTGTCAACCCGCTGATCGCAGCCTCAACGACCGAGGACCAACGCTCTGATGGAACTCGCTGTGCAATGGATTGATCCGCCAACACATAGATTTGATGTTCCAACAGCGACACCATAATCAACACACCGGTGCGCTCACGCGTCTGCGAGACCGCATATTTCGTGAACGCTCGTTCTGCCCGAAGTCTTACTTTATGATGCATTCGATCCGTCGGCGTCAGGAAGCGAATACACGGGGCCAGAGTCCCCAGCCAGACGCCGACGCCATACGCCGCAATCGTCACCAAGACGAGCCACGCCGCGTTGGAACCATGCCATCCCCAAGGAAGCCAGACTATTTCCGTGGTGAGCATGAGCGTCAGAACCACTAGGGAAAGCAACAAGCCGGTCCGATGCTGGGCATCGCGGTAGAGTCCGGACCGCCTGACGATCATGGGAACGATTTCAGCGTTGGTATGCTGCTCCGCCGCGTGCACCGTCAATCTGATCCGTTCACGTTCCTCCGCTGTCAGCTCCAGTCGCTCACCAGTTTCCACTGGCACCCCCTCCCCCAAAATCACCTCCGCCACCGCTGAATCCTCCCCCACCACCGAACGATCCCCCACCCCATCCACCACTACGGCTGCTATACCAAATCCAATCATCCAGCCCTCGGGATCGAGTGGTTCGCCCTCTTGTCCCCGCTGCACCAAGAAGCAGCAGCAAGACCGCCGTCACGCCACTCGCGAGCAATGCAGGCACGACCCAAGGCGCAAGAAGCGTGGCAATTCCTGCACCGGCAACCGGGCCGATGAAACGATGCACCTGCGTGAACAGAAGTCCGACGAACAGCCCAGCAATGACCGCTACCACAATCTGCTCGACAACAGCACTCTCTTGCCGAGGCGGAGCATTCTCTGTAGCCTGATAGGTTCCTTCGATGGTCCTCAAAATTGCATGAGTGCCCTCTCGGATTCCGCCGGGCATATCACCGGCTCGAAACCGAGGAACGATCTCATTTCTGATGATCTGGGCAGATCGAATGTCGGTTAAGACACCTTCAAGTCCGTATCCGACTTCGATACGTACTTTGCGTTCTTTGATCGCCACCAGCAAAAGGACCCCGTTGTCGGTCCCTTTCCGACCGAGTTTCCAGGTGGTGGCCACGCGATGCGTGAATTCTTCGAGAGATTCACCTTGGAGGGAAGGAATGGTCAGCACTGCGACTTGATTGCTGAACTGGGCTTCGTGTGCTTCCAGCCGAGCCGTGAGTGACTCTACCGCTGCAGGCGGCAAGACATGGGCGAGATCAACGACCCGCCCGGTTATCGGAGGGACTTCAAGAGCGGATACAGAAAGGACTGGAATAACGGCGAAGGCGACGGCAATTCCAACAAAGACCCCCTGCAGTAGTCGAATCGCACGGCTCTGCTCCACCACCGTACCCTCGGCATGAACCTCTTTAGAATTTCACTTCCGGCGGTTTCGCCACGGCATTCTCGTCGGCGACGGTAAAGTTCGGACGCTCTTCCAAATGCAACAAGAACTTTGCCGTTAAGTTCGTCGGGAAGTATCGAACCATCTTATTGTAGTCCGCCACTCGATCAATATACCGCTTACGGGCCACGGTGATTCGATTTTCCGTCCCTTCCAGCTGGCTCTGAAGGTCTCTGAAGTTTTGGTCGGCCTTGAGGTTGGGATAGTTTTCGGCGATCGCAATCAGTCGCCCCAACGCTGAAGCCAGCCCTGATTGAGCCTTCTGAAACGCCTCGAATGCAGCCGGATCCTTCAGCACCTCCGGCGTCACTTGCATTCCGGTGGCCTTGGCCCTGGCGTTGACCACGCCCTCCAGCGTCTCCTTTTCATGGGCGGCATATCCCTTGACCGTTGCCACGAGGTTGGGAATGAGGTCTGCGCGGCGCTGGTATTGATTGATCACCTCACTCCACGCAGCCTTCGTATCTTCATCCAAGCCTTGGAGATCATTGTACCCACACCCGGAGACAGATAATGCCGTGACCGTTGTTGTTGTGATTGCTATCGTTTGCCACCAACTACGTCCCATCGTTTCCTCCTTCAGCAATACCCTTAGCCTTCATTCTGTAGGACGCTGCGCCTCGCGAATCGGGCTGTTATGCTACCACGAGGAATAATCATGAAGATATCTCGGTCAAGGGCTCATGCTGAGAAGAGGGGCATTCGACAGAACCGATGGGTCACACGGCAGAAGCTGGTGGCGGAGGAAGAATCTAATCGGCAAGCAATGACTAAGCAACCTTTAATGGGCCCAACGAAGCGGATCTCGAACGTGCTTGGATAAACGCGGTCAAGCGTTTGTCCTCTTGCGCTCTTCGCAGAAACTTGAATGCAATCCCGCGGGAGCTGACAGAGCGAACAATGGCTGCCGCCTCGACCGGCGGCTCATCCTTGGCAAGGATGATCTCGAGGTAAAAAATATCATCAATCCGCACATGAGCCTTGCTTTGGATAATGCAGCCCCCTAATGACATATCCAATACGGTGCCTTCCCCGCGCACTCGTCCCCCGGAAAAAGAGAGAGAGAGCCTGACCGGAATACGCATGTGTTCCCGACGCTCAGTGACCTGAGAGGCGCTCCTGAGACTCTTGCGACGGGCGAGAAATCGATGATCACACCGTTGACACTGGAAGGGTACCATCCACAGCAGCGACGCAATCAATTCACGTGGTGAGTGCGCCTCCACACGAACGGCACCATCCTGTCGACATTGAGGACACACGATCTGTCGCCCCATGATACTCTCCGCCATGCACCATCCTGATCACAGCCCTTGACCGCACTATAAAGGCCTTTCCTTCACAGTCAAGCTCATTACCTTCTGGCACACAGCTTCCGGCATGGTGTTCCGCCGGGAGGGGGTCGGATTGAATCGTCTTGAAGTCCGCGTGGGTTCCGCTATGAAGATTCCGCGTGGGGGGACTCCGGCTCACTGGGCAAGCCGGATTCAACGATGCCGGCACGGAGATATTCATGATTGAGATTGGCAATGAACCGGGTACTGATGTTTTTGGGGCACACGGCCTCGCACTCATACTGATTGCCACAGGACCCGAACCCTTCCCGGTCCATCGCCTCAAGCATGGCACTCACACGGCGCGCTCGCTCCGGCCTTCCCTGTGGAAGGGTCGCTAAGTGGGATACCTTTGCCGCCACATACAGCATGGCTGAGGCATTCTTACAGGCTGCGACACAGGCCCCACACCCGATACACGAAGCCGCATCCATCGCGGTTTCTGCTTGGTCTTTTCCGATCAAGATGACGTTCCCGTCCACAGCGCCACCAGTATTGACGGAGATATATCCGCCCGCCTGCATGATGCGATCCAGCGCACTGCGATCCACGACCAAGTCTTTCAGAATCGGAAAGGCTTTGGCCCGCCAGGGCTCAATCGTAATGGAAGCCCCATCAGAAAACCGTCTCATGTACAACTGGCAGGTCGTGATCCCCTGGTCAGGGCCATGGGGGATCCCATTGATGACCAGGGAGCAACTCCCGCAAATCCCTTCCCGACAATCCTGCTCGAACGCCACCGGCTCTTCACCATTGCCGAGCAGTCTCTGGTTGACCCCATCGAGCATTTCTAGAAACGACATGCCGGGGCTCACATCCGGCGCCTCGTACGTGATCAACCGACCCCGTTCGTCCGGGCCATTCTGACGCCAAATGTTCAAGGTGAATTTCATAGCGTGTGCAGCAACCTCTCTGGTATTTCTTTCACCCCTTACTGCTCACCCCTCACTTTTTCCGGCTATTGGTAGCTTCTCATGGTCGGGGGCACGAACTCGAACGCCAGCGGTTCCTTGTGGAGAACCGGCACAGCTCCATCCCGATACTGCCATGCCGCAACATAGGCGAACCGCCCATCGTCCCGCCGTGGCTCACCATCCTCCGTCTGATATTCCTCCCGAAAATGCGCGCCACATGACTCATGACGATGGAGGGCGTCGTGACAGAGCAATTCGGCAAATTCGAGATAGTCCGCTACCCGTCCCGCATACTCCAACTCCTGGTTGAAAGAACTTCCCGATCCCGGGACCATCACATCTCGCCAAAATTCCTCACGAAGTTTGGGAATCGATTGCAATGCCGAGGTGAGCCCCCCTTCGTTGCGCGACATGCCGCAGTGATTCCACAAGAGCGTCCCGAGTTCTCGATGGAACATCGCCGCGGTTCGACGTCCCTTCACCGTCAGCAGACGGTTGACCCTCGTCTCAACGCGCTGGATAGCCTCGCGAGCCTCTACATGATCGTCCGGAATAGAGAGGAGTTTTGCCGTCGCCAGGTAATGGCCAATGGTATAGGGAAGGATAAAGTAGCCATCGGCAAGTCCTTGCATCAATGAGCTGGCACCCAACCGGTTGGCACCATGGTCCGCAAAGTTTGCTTCACCGATGACGAAGAGACCCGGGACCGTGCTCATCAAATTGTAATCCACCCAGAGTCCCCCCATCGTATAGTGCGGCGCCGGGTAAATCCGCATGGGAACTTGGTAAGCATCCTCTCCCGTAATGCGATGGTACATGTCGAAAAGATTGCCATAACGCTCACGGACCACTTCTAGCCCTTGTTGTTCGATGACTTCCGAAAAGTCTAGATACACACCCTGGCCGCCTGGCCCGACACCACGACCTTCGTCGCACACAACTTTGACTGCGCGTGAGGCAATGTCCCGCGGGGCGAGATTCCCGAACCGAGGGTATCGCCGCTCCAGAAAGTAATCGCGATCTATTGAAGGAATATCGCCGGGCAAACGATGATCCGATGACACCTTCGGCACCCATAACCGGCCATCGTTCCGAAGCGACTCGGACATCAAGGTTAACTTGGCCTGATGAGCACCACCCGGAGGGATTGCCGTCGGGTGAATCTGGGTAAAACACGGATTGGCGAACGCTGCTCCATGTTTCCACGCTCGGTACGTGGCCGTCACATTACATCCGTTCGCATTGGTGGAGAGATAGTACACATTACTGTACCCACCCGTAGCCAGTACCACAGCATGGGCCGTGTGCGCGCTGATACGTCCGGTGACCAAATCGCGAGACACAATCCCTCGAGCCTGACCGTCGACCAGAATCAAGTCGAGCAGTTCCGTACGCGGATGCATTGTGACCTGGCCGCGTTCGATCTGCCAACAGAGCGCCGAATAGGCACCTAATAGGAGTTGTTGCCCAGTCTGTCCCCGACAGTAGAACGTCCGAGAGACTTGAACGCCCCCAAACGACCGGTTCGCCAATTGACCGCCATACTCTCGGGCAAAGGGGATACCAAGCGCCACGCATTGATCGATGATCTGCGTACTGACCTGAGCGAGCCGATACACATTGGCTTCTCGGGAGCGGAAATCACCGCCTTTGATCGTGTCATAAAACAATCGCCCGACACTATCGCCGTCGTCCTGGTAGTTCTTCGCCGCATTGATTCCCCCCTGCGCGGCAATGCTGTGTGCTCGACGCGGACTATCGTGGAAACAAAAGCACTCCACGTGATACCCAAGCTGTCCCAAGGTCGACGCCGCACTCGCGCCGGCAAGGCCGGTACCGACAACGATCACGGAGAGCTTCCGTTTGTTGTTGGGGCTGACCAACTTTTCGCTGAACCGGTGCCGATCCCATTTGCTTTCCAGAGGTCCGGACGGAATTTTTGAATCCAGTCTCGTCATCAGCGCACGATCCCCAAAAAGACGGCAAGAATGATCGCAACATTCCCTAGAACCACGATCAGACCGATCACAGGTCCGAACGCTTTCAGCAAACGATTCAACGCCGCGTGCTCAAACCCCATCGTCTGTACACTGCTGGCAATCGCATGACTCAGGTGAAGACCAAGCCCCAGCTGGCCGGCAAGATAGAGAACGACCATGAAGGGATTTTGAAACGCATGCACCACTTTGCCGTAGACATCCCGATAGCCCTCCGGATCGCGGCGATCAGCGAAGCCGGGATCGATGACTCCAGCCGTCAGATGCAGGAGGTGGAACCCGACGAAGAGCAACAGGGCCATCCCGGAGATCGCCATGGTGCGGGACGCGATCGACGCATGTCGATAGCGGTGGATCGTGTACTCAACAGGACGAGCGCGACGATTTCGCATACTCAGCTGGAGCGCAAGCCCAATGTGGAGCGCCGCCATACTCAATAATCCGATGCGGGCCGCCCAAAGCGCGATCGGCATATCGCGGAGAAACGCGGCATACCCGTTAAGTGCATGGGGTCCTTCGAACAGCTGAAGATTCCCCAGCATATGAAACACGACGAATACCACAAGGCCTAGCCCGGTCATGGCGAGGCCCATCTTCTTTCCGACCGAAGATTGGAAATGGCTGAAAAGTCGTATCATCCAGAGCCATTATACAATGAACCATGAGTAAACGAACGCTTCGTCGGACCACTTCATCTCCCACAACCTTGACTCACAGTACTCCGCACCTGACCATCCATCGACCGCAGTACCCCAAACCGCGTGATGCCCTTTCGCACTACGGAACTCAGGCGGATATGGAAAGGATGAACGCACCGGCATCAATGTCAATGCCATCGGGACAATTCTCCGTGGTCGCTACTTATCGAATGATGAGAGGAGTCGATTGGCGCGGGGTGACTCGACGGACCTGAAGTTCAAGCTGTTCAGAAGTTTTAAGCCCTGGGACCAGCAGATCCATCGCCATGACACAGTTACGGCCGTTCTCCTTTGCGGCATACAGCGCTCTATCTGCTTGATCGATCAACTCCAGCGGAGCTCGGGCTCCAAATGCACTGGATGACACACCGATACTCACCGTCAGCGTCATGCCGGATGCCATTCGCACACGGTTGCCGGATTCCGCAGCCACACGGGCTCGAAGACGTTCCGCCAACACCGTCGCCTCACTCAATGTCGTGCGAGGAAACATCAGGCAGAATTCTTCCCCTCCATAGCGTCCGACCATGTCCGTCAGTCGCACCCCTGACTGAAGGCAGTCCGCGACGGCTTGGATCGCTTGATCCCCAACGGCATGCCCGAATTCGTCGTTCACACGCTTAAACTCGTCAATGTCGACCATGAGACAGCAGAGCTCACTTCCTTGTCCACGCCCCGCAGCAAACGCCTCCTCAAACAGGGCATAAAATGCACGGCGATTGAGACATCCTGTCAGCGCATCACGTGAGGCCAGGCGCACCAGCTCTCCATTTTGCCGTAAAACTTCGGTTTGTGCGGCCTCAAGACTTGCCACAGTCCGCATCAGTGCCTCGTTGAACTCCGTAAGTTGCCGGTTCGCATACCGAAGCTCCATGGTCCGTTCATCAACAAGATGACTCAACTCATTCACCTGGCCCGTAACCTTTTGCGCAAGATCCCATTTCCGACACAGTGCAGTCGCGAGCTGCAACACCTCGATGCTATTGAACGGCTTCTGCAGGATCAGCAACTTATCCGTTCGCCCAATTCGGCCTCTGATCTCCTCCCACGGTTGGTCGGAATAGGCGGTACAGATCACGACTTGCAACGCAGCATCTGCCGCCCAGAGACGCTCGATTGTCTCCAGCCCGTCCCAACCGGGCGGCATCCGCATATCCACAAAAGCCACCGCATATGGCTTCCCTTCCTTGACAGCCGTTTCAACGAAGGCCAGCGCGGTGGTCCCTTGCTCTGCGCAATCGACCCTGAACTCGTCGCTGCTCCAGACAGGACTGGGCTCGCCGAATAAGGAGCCCCGTGCCTCTTCCAGAGCCTCCGATCCCTTGGTCGGATGTAGAATTTTCAGGAAGTCATGATGGATCGACACATTATCGTCCACGACCAGAATCCGCTGATTGGTCTGTTCGCTTGTCACTCCGTACTCCTCCGACAGCTTTCCTCGATGATGCGTTAACTTGCTTTGGCATGCAGCGACTGAGCGGGTACTTTCCTAAGCCGCATCGTGCACCAAAATGTCGAGCCTCGTCCGGAAACACTTTCAACCCCCACTGTTCCCCCCATCATCCCGGCTAACTGCTTCACAATCGCCAGTCCAAGTCCGGTCCCGCCGAACTTACGCGTGGTGCTGCCATCGGCCTGTGTGAAGGGTGTAAACAGATTGGCTTGGATCGCCGGTTCCACACCAATCCCTGTATCCTGCACCTTCAGACACAACTCCGTCTGGCCGAGGGCATCATCGACCGCCGTCATGGAAACAGTGATCTGGCCATGCGCGGTAAATTTAATCGCATTCCCGATGAGGTTCGTGAGGATTTGGCGAATGCGTACCGGATCGCCCATATACTCGCGGCCGACGGCTTCGGATAGGCTGGTTGTCAACTGAAGCCCCTTGCTTCCCGCTGGCTCTGAAAAGAGTTCCTGCGTCTCCGTCACAAGTTGACGAAGGTCGAAAGAGATGTGTTCAAGCTTCAGCTTTCCGGCTTCAATTTTTGAAATATCCAGAATGTCATCGATGATCTGGATGAGGGCCTGACCGGACTTCTGCAGAGTGTGCATGTACCGCCGCTGCTTGTCATTCAGTGGGGTTTGCATCAAGAGTTCGCTCATACCCAGAATCCCGTTCATCGGCGTGCGGATTTCATGGCGCATGTTGGCCAAGAACTGGGACTTGGCGACATTGGCAGCCTCAGCGACCTGCAGCCGCTGGTGCGCCTGACGGGCCAGGTTCCATTTTGTCGTGAGTGACATCGCCAGTTGAGAGACTTCGACACTGGAAAAGGGTTTTTGTAGGATCAGGAGGCGATCGTCATAGCCCAATCGCTCGATGATTTCTTCCCAGGAGTGATCCGTGTACGCGGTGCAGATCACCGTCTGAATCTCTGGATCGACCGCCCAGAAATGCTCGATCGTCTCCAACCCGTCCCAGCCGGGAGGCATGCGCATATCCACGAACGCCACGGCATAGGGTCGACCTTCCTGGCGCGCCTTCTGAACCAAGGCCAGTGCAGCCTGCCCCTGATCTACGCAATCCACTTCGAAACGCATCAGCGGCTTCAGGCGGGGAGTACCACCAAAGACTGCCGCACGGGCCTCATCCAAATTGTGCACCTCATTCCCCGGCTGGAGAATTTTTCGAAAGTCATCATGGATGAGCACATTGTCATCGATGACCAAGATCCGTCGATTTTCCGAACAATCCGTCAGCTTCGTTGTCATGGTCACTCGATCAAATCGGATGAACGGTCCTGTTCGTTAGGCAGCCCGCGACTCAATCATCGGTAAAAACTGTTGCAATACCTTGCGAATCTCTTTCAGCCCCGCCGGTTTGGAGAGAAATCCATCCATACCTGCGGCGAGGCAGGCCTCTTGATAGCTACTGACTGCGT
>JAMXAU010000204.1 GCA_024281365.1 Nitrospira sp. | reverse complement strand
CACCTCCCCGACATTCCAGATCGAAGAGATATCGTCTAGCTGCAATTTAACCCCCACTCTAGGTTCAATGCAGTGCAATCGTCGCGATGTTGACCGCGCATGATCTCCAACTGATGGAATTGACGACAGACAGTGAACAGCACCAACAGGTTCGGGCTACCGTGTGGAATGGTGAATCATGCAACAGCCCATCCGATCCACCTCCGCATATATTCTTCTCACACTGACCCCGCCTGCTCTTCAACAAAGAACGCTTTCAACCGCATTGACAGATTACGCCGTTTTCCTTACCGTACGTTCATGGGCAGTCCCTCCCACCAAACCCGTAATAACCGAACGCTCTTAATGGTGCTCGGCATTGCCAGTATGCTGACCTGGGTCGCGTTATTCTCTGCCGGCCTGCTCATTGATTCAGAACCGTACAGAACGGCACTGGCCAAGCAAGATGTGACGGTTCACAATCTGGTGCTCGCCGCTCTGCTCTACACCCCCACCAGCGTCGCCCTGCTCAGTATGTTGGCAGGCTTAATGGGTGGCTGCTCGAGTTTGATGTATGACCATGAGGATTTGGAGGAGCAGGTGCAGAGTGCAGAAAAAGAGGGGAACCAACAACTGGTCAGACGATTGACCCTGCGTCTGTCTTATCTATCAGAGTCCCCGTTTTCATCGATGCTGCGGGGCTTTCTGGTCTATCTCGCCATTATTTCCGGGATTCTGCTCGCGATTTCCAATCCGTTTGAAGTTACGAGCGCCGATCAGTTCATCCGTCTCGCCGGGCTGTTTTCCGTCATTGCCTTCGTCATGGGATATGATCCCACGCGTTTTGAGGATCTTATCGATACCCTCTCTTCACTTAGCCACAAAGCCGCAGGGAAGAAGTAATTCGCTCGTCTGAGTCGTGATGCGTAACCGCATCGCTTTCAAAGTCCAAAACCAGCTCATTCATGAGCGCCTCATCAACTACTACCGCCAGGGGCTTTGAGCTTGCACCACATTTCTAGCAACTACTTTCCGGCATCAAATTGACGCCAGCCCAACAACTGTTATGCTTGGATTCGATGGGAACAACCCTGGTTCAATGCAGTGTAATTCTCACGATCGTCATCCTCTCCACTGTGGTTTCGGCACAAAGCCATGATTCTTCATCCCTCCAGCCACGAACAGGCTCAGCGATTCAGAGCGACTCCTCGCTCCCGATAAAAACCAAACGCGGGCGGTGCAATCCCGCTTCTACCCGATGCCAACTTCCACGCCATCGCATCCAGCCCACAGACTCTGACCTCAATCAGCGGACGCAATCAGGCCCTCGTTTGCGAGACGAAGGCTCGTTGAATGACAGCAGTCGTACCCGGCCCCGAGCATCGATAGTCCAGCGACTAAGCCATAACATCTCGTACTTCACCACCTGCCTTTGACTTTTAAGATCAGGACAGTCGAGCCTGCATAACCCAACCTCGAATTATCGACTCCACGCCTGGCAGGTTGACCTTTTCCCTATTTTTGAGCCTAATAGAATTGTTGCATTGCACTGTACCTCTAATTAAGGAGACTAGCATGACCCTTTATGATGTAAAGACCAGAAAAAGTCTTGTCCGTCTGAAAACGGAAGAATTAGCGTGGCGTGAGTTATGTGAAGAGTTCTTCAGAAACGACCAAATGCAAATGTGGGCGACCCTATCACCGTATGCTCGGCGGTCTTAAGTTTACATGTCACTGCTACCCACACAAGATGTTTGACATTCGGAACGTACCACTCAAAGACCTACGTCATCGGCTTCGCCGCCAGCAAGTTATGAACTGAAACACTGATACAGAAAATCTGTCGCATAGCATTTACATTGGCACTTGTTACTGAAAAGATGTCCACCGGTTTTCTTCAGCTTCAAACGGCGACCCAACAGTCCAGGTCACTGATACCGTTCCGCAGATTCAACTATCCAGTGCATAACGTCAACGTCGTTTCGCCAGTGTGTGAAAGACCTCATTGGGCGCTTGAAAGCCGAGCGATTTACGGAGCGCCGATTGAGCAGGCGCTCCACCTTGGCCGCGGTCGCGGGATGGATTGTAGAGAAGTCCGTGCCTTTGGGGAAGAAGTCTGGATCAGACCATTGGTGTTCTCGTTCACGCCACGTTCCCATGCATGATAGGGCAAGGAAGACGTGGGCGTGCAGACACTGCGCGGTGGTGCGGTGTCCGGCAAACTCCTTCCCGTTGTCGTAGGTTATGGTGTGGACATGCTGGCCTAACGGTTTCAGGCGATGCACGGTGGCGCGATGGGTAGCCTGAGCCATGGGCCGAGACAGTTTCGAGATGATCGTGAACAGGCTTTTGCGCTCCACATGCGTCAGTAACCGGCCTTGATGGCGAGCGCCCACCAGGGGATCGCCTTCCCAATCACCCAGTCGTGACTTGGTCGCCACGACCGCAGGCCGCTGTGCGGCTGATATCGATTCGATGCGGGATCATGCCGCGTCCAGCGTGCTGCGCCCCACGTCGGCAGTACCGCTGGCCCGTCGACGCAAGAAGCGCCAGAGATCACCCTCGACGCGCTTGTCTGCCCAGATCATCTGATCGATCCATTCAGGGCTGAGCGAGATCGCGTTCAATCCGCAGCCAAAAGCTGAGTTGCTCTGGACTCCACCGTTCGTCCGCGGAGCTTCCGGGGTCAGCGCACGCCGGACACGGCTGGTCAGTTGCGTGGCTGGCGCCGGACCGCCTGTTGTCGAGCCTGGGCCGAGCGCTGGGCTTGCTGAAATCGGATAGCCGCCACCGTCCGGCGTTCCGAGTCTTCGACTGACCGTCCCTTGGCTGAACCCTAGAGCCCTGGCTAATCTCGGCCTGGGTCTTCCCCGCTTTTGGCAAGGCATAGAGCTGACATCGATCTTCGTATGTGATCCGACGATATGTCCTCATCGTAACCTCTTGATGGGCTGAAGAAGTAGGACTCATCAGCACTGTCGCGAAATGATGCATGGCTACTTGAATCCGCGATCCCTTTCACTGGAACATCAGGTTTTGGTAAACTAATTCGAATTGTGAAATTATGAATAGTATCACATTCCTGCCATCCAATTTCCCAGATGAGAGGAGAGTGTAGATGCGATTGGGTTAGTTAATGTCAAAGTTAATCCAAAGACTATTATCCGGCGACGAATCAACAACAATACGGTACAGCCTATCGAAGATTTCTTCCGCAACGCCTATAGTTATCCGAAAGTCGTCGATTCAGACCAGCATCGGCTTCCAACCTTAGAATCCCGTGATAGGAGAGGATCCGGTTCACCGATCATCCCTTTTCATTTCAGAGATGGATTTTCTCAAAGGGATTTGGTAGCGTTAAACAGAGAAGCCGTTGTAGCATTCTCTCTATTTTTGTTTCAACGCTTGCGCTGGAGGAGATAGAAACAAAGTGTTTCCAGTCCCCAAACTCTGATACACGCCGTCTGCTGCTCCCTTTCTCCGTCCCACTGAAGCCATTCGTCTTGCATTCGCCTAGAACCTGTCAAAATTTATTTCTAATGAGGTTAGTTTCCCGTCGCGCAGCCAAGCTCCTGCTTGGCTGCCTAGCGTGTGTGTTGACAAACTGTTGTGCGACGTGTGTCTGGCCCGACAGGACCCGCAGGGGATTCTGATCGGTAGCCCTTGGCGGGTGAGGGGGAGCGCGTCTTCTGTTCTTCGCATTGGCCCACTGCCCACGCCAAGCACTTCGGCGGCAACCTCCGCTCCTAGACCGGCACCGGCGGCAGGGTCGCCAGCCGTTTCAGATTCAGTAACCACCCCATCAGAAAGGCTTCATCTCGCACCTGTAACAGCCCCCGACGGTGAAAACGACGAAATCCGTGCCAGCATTTTGCCTCGCCCCACAATTCTTCGATCTTCTTCCGGGCCCGTTGCGAGAGGCGGTAGCCCACCGTCCGGCTTAGCCGCCGCACCCGCTGATGGATGGCCTCTCGTCCGGTCGTCTTGGCGGCAATGTGCGGGCTGATGCGTCGTCGTACGAGGGCGCTTAGGAACGGCTTGGCAAAATACCCCTTGTCCGCACCGACCGTCTGAATCCGAAGAGCGTGCGTCGCATGAAACCGATCAAGCAACGCTCTTCCGCCGTACATCTCGGAGGCCGGCCCGCGAAATGACTCCACATTGATGCCGAGCAACAGCCGATGCCGATTCTCCATCAACCCGTTCACGGTATAGCCCACCATGGCCGCGGTCCCATTGCCCTTGTTCGCCAGTTTAGCGTCGGGATCGGTCGTCGAGACATGCGTCTGATTCGAGCGCCGCTCCCCGCGAAACGTGACCGTGGGATTTCCCGGATCCTGGTCCGGCTCCGACCCCGCATCCAGGGACCGACCCCGGATCCATCGCTTCTTGTACTCCCCTCCGGCTTCAGAAAGACTTCCAGGGGGACGAAGCTCTTGTGCGACGCATTCGCCTGGACCAGCGTGCCATCCAGCGTGGTATACTCGGCAGACCAGCTTCTGTTTTGATCGCGAGCGCCACCGTCTCATCGAACAACCGGCTCAGCAGCCCGCTACTTCGTTGAACGCCACTTCCGATTCTGTGAAAACGTGAGTGGTCCCAGCATCGTGATCTAAATCCAGTCCGACAAACCAGCGCAACACCAGATTGCCCGTCAGCTCGCGCACCAAGGCCCGTTCGAGGGTCACCCCAGCAGATACCGCCCAGGAGGGCCAGAACAGTTGCTCCGGTGAATCGGCCGGCGGCCAGTGTCGGCATACAACGGCGCGCCGAGCTGTCGAATCCGCCGTATCGATCAAGGGCCGGATCTTCCGCATCGCATGATCGGCGGTCACATACTGCTCCAGATCGATGTGGTAG
>JAMXAU010000203.1 GCA_024281365.1 Nitrospira sp. | reverse complement strand
ATATAAATGAACCCATCCTCATCGATTCTTGCGAGGTCACCGGTGTACAGTGAGCCGTTACGAAACACCGCTTCCGATTCTTTCGGTTCCTGCCAGTATCCCTTCGCTACATTTAATCCTTCTGCAACAATCTCACCGACTTCACCCGGTTGCACGTCCCTCCCCTCCTTATCCAAAACACGTAACGTCACACCGGGCACTCCTTTTCCGATAGAACCAAGCTTCTTCTCCAACATCTCAGGAGGCAGATAGGAGAGTCGTGCCGTAGCCTCAGTCTGCCCATACATAATGTAGATCTTCGTATTAGGAAGAGCCTCTTTGAGTTCTCGGACAAAGATAGGAGCCAGCTGTCCTCCAGCCTGCTGCACATGTCTAAGCGAAGGGAATCGCTTTCGTTTGAAACTCGAACTCCTCAGTAGAATCTGGAAATGGCTGGGCGTCCCGGCAAATCCTGTGCATTGCGTGTCGATCATTCGCTGAAGAACTGTCTCCGGGTACATGAACCGATTATCGACGACTACCTCACCACCGACGTATAGGTGTGTGTGAAGGAGCGAGGCGCCGTAACAATAGTGAAAGGGTAAGACCGCCATCATACGGTCCTGTTCGTTCAGCGAAAGGTAGGAGATGATGGACTCTGTATTGGCGATAATATTTGAGTGAGTAATCATCACTCCACGTGGCTGGCCAGTCGAGCCTGATGTAAACACCAAAGCTGCCAATTTATCGTGACTCACTGGGGCATAGTCCGATACGGGAGGTTGTGCGGAAGGAAGGCTCGCAAAGTCCAGCTGGGATAAAACGTGTGGGATCGGAGGAATAACGCGATCGGTGAGCAGGTGAGTTCCCGAGAGCACGCCTGCGTGAGTAGCTGCGACTGAGGCTTGCGCACAGACAATCCTGGCACCGCTCATTCTCAGAGCAGAAGAGAGGTCTCTGTCCGAGTTATTGGCTGGGATTGGGACTGTGATGAGCCCAGCTTGCAAGGTTCCCAAATAGCAAGCCACCCAAAAGAGTGAGTTATCGCTCACCAAGAGGACACGGTCACCTGGTCTGGCATGACACCGAAGGAGATAGGCGGCAATCTGACCGGCCTGAGCGGCGAGGTCTCCGTATGAGACTGTTGATTGGAGAAAACTGAGCGCAGTCCGATCGGGATCCTTGTCGGAGAGCAAGTACTGCGCGACGTTCTTCCCGATCATGGCAATGAAATCCTGCTGAACAAGAGCGCGAATGGGGGCTGGTTAATCGATGGTCATTGACGGCGCGTGCAGATACTTAGCGACCTTACGCTTTGCTTCAATCATATGATAGGCGCGATCAACGAGATCCTCGGTCATGCCGGATGCCCGCGCCAGATCCGCGGCGGAAATGCCATGATCTTTCCCGTAAAGACAGAGATCCATCTGCTCGTAGGGTAACGTAAAGTAGAATTCTTCCTGTGATTGCTCCAACGTATAGGTATCGGTCGTGGGAGGACGGCGCAGGATGTCCTCCGGCACGCCGAGATACGCCGCAAGCTGATATACCTGTGATTTGTATAAGTGCGCAATGGGCTTGAAGTCGGCTGCTCCATCACCGTTCTTCACAAAGAACCCCTGATCATACTCGAGCAGATTGGGCGTGCCGGCTACTGCATGTTGCAGCAAGTCCGCATAGTAGTATTCCATCATCTTTCTGGTCCGCTGCTTAAAATTCGTCGCCGCGACAATGCCCAGATAGGCATCCGGCGTCAGACGGACTTTGGTCATCTTCCCATCGGGCGACTGAACAACGACGGAAAAAATTGCGTAACGGCCGGCATCAAGGAGACCCGGAAGCACGATCTTACACTTGTACTCTGGTCCGTATTCAGGAACCACCAATCGTATTGCATCATCTCGTCGCTGGTAGCACCCCGCTCCGGTGAGAATGGGGCTGATCTCTTCCAGTACCGACTTGGCGTTAAGCGCATCGGCAACCATGCGACCCAACTGAAGACTATGCGGTGAAGAATCAGCTTCAGGCATGAACAGCAGCTGAATACGTTCGTTTCCAAGGGCCCGCGCACAGAGGAAGGCCACCACGCTGCTGTCAATCCCTCCTGAAACAGCGATGACGGCGCCCTTTCGACGGAGCGTATGAAAGACTGTCTCGCGGATCCAGCTCATGATGCGCGCTGTTTCAACCTCTGCATCCAGTCGCAATAGATCAGACGACACAGCGCCGTGCGGTTTCATGCGCGTGTTTCCTCTGAGAGTCTGGTTGAACGTTCTTGGGCAGTCTGCCGTGATGCCGACTGTTTCGTAGAGGATGAACGAGACGATCTTACTCACAGAATCAAGATTGTCGGGGATCAGCTTCATTGGCCACCTTGATTCCATACGTAGTTTCGAGAAACCTCACTAATTCAAGGATGCCGGTCGAATAATAATCCCGGTCTCCATAAAAGAGTCCTCATTATTCAATGTCCCTTCTTCGCCAAAGAGATAGTTGTCAATGACGAATTTACGGATTGTCTGCAACATGCTTAATAACCCTCCCGCTTGTGCAATCATCGTGGGAGCCGCAACAAGGCGTCGCCCCCAAACATCCAATCGATTCCAGCCGACGGTCCGATCTAAAAAGGAGTATGGCGCTCCTGGGAAGCAGGACTACTGAGTGCATTACGACCATGCATGAAGCGGTCAAGAAGAACCGTCGTCGAGAGAATACCTGTCAGTGCCATGTTGTCCTTGACACTCGTCTCCCTACCTGACCGAAACTTCCGTACCAATGCGTCGGTGGCCCGTGGATCAAACACACCGTCTTGTTTGATCCGTTGGGATGAAAGAAGGTCGCCGACGAACTCGTCATGGCCGCTCAAGAAACTGAGACCGTCCCGCACTCGATACGGCTGTTTGGCCCTCGTCCGTATCACCTCCGGTATATCAATCCTTTCACGGCCTTCTTCGAGGTATTTCTGATCAAGCACTTCATCTTTTAAGCTGGCCGGTAACCGAGCCGCAAAAAGGTTCCACCCCGATGATCCCAGGAACGGGTAGCGCCCTTCAACAGCATGCGCCATAGCGACGCGGTCTCCTTGCGATGAAAGGATCTGTGCGGGCAGCGAATATCGCGATTCGAGAAAATTCGGCTTCGCCAACGAGGACCAGGGTAGCGATATCGGGAAGACGGCAGGTCGCGTAGCGAACAACGGCACGGCGTAGAGCCTGGCAAGTTCTGCCTTAAAGTCGACACCGAGAAAAACTGCTTCGTCTTGGCTGTGAGCTCCCAGCGAGGAGGTGCGGAGAAGGGGCCGCTGAGCGCCTGTGGCGTGACATAAAGAAAGTGCTCGAGTACTCGAGTGTCATGCCTCAATTTTCCGGCAAATCAGGGTAAACAGACGCTTAAGGAGGAGCGGACGCCATCGAGAGGCAGGACGACGGCCCCAAAACTGACGAATCTTGGTCTCCTTGAAGATGTCATAGCCGCCGAATAACTCGTCCGCGCCTTCGCCGGTCAGCACCACTTTGAAACCACTGTCGTGTGCAAGCCGTGACAGGAGGTAGAGGGGCGCAGGCGCAGTACGAAGGATTGGTTGCTCCGTGTGCCAGATCACGTCAGAAAACACACCGACAATATCCTCATGGCGACATCGAATCGAAGAGTGTGACGTCCCAAGAAACGCACTTGCCTCATGCTGGAACCGGCTTTCATCTATATCGCTGGACTCAAACGTGACTGAAAACGTTTTGATTCGATCACCAGCGTTCTTCCTCGCCAAGGCGGCGACCACCGTGGAGTCAATGCCTCCACTCAGGTACGCACCGACAGGAACATCGGCCCGCAATCGAATCTTCGTCGCATCCTGGAGCAATTCGAATAACTCTTCTGCTAGTTGGCTGTCTGTTGCACCACCGTGTTCGATCTGACCAGTAAGATCAAGCGTCCAATAAGGCGTGATCGTGATATGGCCGTCTTGGACGATCATCGAGCATCCTGGAGGCAACTGGTTGATGCCACGGAATACAGTACGAGGCGGAATTGTCGCCCAAAATGTGAAGAGTTGGTCAAGCCCAATGAGATCAAGCGCGCAGGGAACTTGGGGAAACGTCAGCAAGGCCTTGATCTCCGAAGCAAAGAGGAACTCCCCGTCCAGGCGCGTATAGTAGAGAGGCCTGACCCCAAAACGATCACGTGATAGAAAAAGCCGTTGCCGTGGAGCGTCCCAAATCGCGAAGGCCCACTGGCCGTTGAGCCGTTCGACACAGCGTTCGCCTTCCTCCTGGTACAGATGGAGCAAGACTTCCGTATCTGAACTCGATGTGAAACAATGCCCCTTCGCAATCAATTCGTTGCGGAGTTCAATGTAGTTAAAAATCTCCCCATTGAACGTAATCACCAGAGCATCTTGCGCGATCGACATCGGCTGATGGCCGCCCGCCAAATCAATGATGCTCAACCTGGCGTGAGCGAGACCGACCGGACCATGACTATAAACACCCACATCATCAGGACCTCGGTAACGGATGACCCCAATCATCTGACGCAGTCGTTCCCGGTCGACCGGTCCGTCATCGATCTGAAGGCTGCCGGCTATCCCGCACATCTATCGACGCC
>JAMXAU010000015.1 GCA_024281365.1 Nitrospira sp. | reverse complement strand
GCAATGGCTTGGTGACCAGCTCTGGTGAAGTGTGGAAACGGCATCGCCGCATCATCCAGCCGATCTTTCACCGCTCTCGGATGGCCGCGATGGCCGATCGCATGGCCCAGGTCGGCGAGCAACGATTGGCTTCGTGGAAAGACCAGGAAGGAGACACAATCGACATTGCTGCAGAAATGATGCAGCTGGCTCTCGAAGTCATTTCGCAAACGATGTTCACCACCAGCATGACCCAACACACCGATCAAATCAGTCATGCCCTCCAAGTAAGTATCAAGTATGCCTTTGACTCGTTCAGTAATCCCCTGTCCCTCCCCCTGTGGGTGCCGACCGCCCGCAACCGTGAATTTCATTCCGTGATGCAGTTCATGGACGGGCTGATGTATGGCCTGCTCGCGGAACGGCGCCGGAGCGGCGCACACCATGATGATCTCCTGGATCTGCTGCTTCAGGCGCGAGACGAAGAAACCGGTGAGGGCCTGACCGATCAAGAGCTGCGCGATGAAGCGTTGACCATTTTTGCTGCAGGCCACGAGACGACCGCCAATGCGCTCTCCTGGACATGGTATCTCTTGGCGACTCACGCCGAGACGAAGGCACGTTTTCATGAGGAAGTGGACCGGGTGCTCCAGGGACGCCCCCCCAACGCCGAGGATCTTGAGCAGCTTCCCTATACGCGTGCCATCTTCGAAGAAGCACTCCGTCTCTATCCACCGGCGCCGGCGGTTCACCGCAAAGCCGCGGCGAATACGACGGTCGGTGGATTGTCCCTGCCGGAAGGCGCCTTCGTCTTGGTCGGCTCATACAATCTGCATAGGCATCCAGATTTTTGGACGGACCCTGAGCAATTTCGGCCGGAGCGATGGCTGGATGACAAGCGCCCAGGTTCTCGCTACGCCTACATGCCGTTTGGTGCAGGACCACGCACCTGCGTAGGACTTCATTTCGCGTCTGTTGAAGGACCACTCCTGCTAGCCTTGATCGGCCGACGCTATGATCTGCAATTGGCACAAGACAAGGTCGAACCCTACCTCATGGTGACCTTGCGGCCGAAAGGAGGCATCAAGATGACCCTTCAGCTTCGGCATGTGCGGGTTGCTTCAGCCGTTTAGTGCCAGACATACCGGCGTTCTATGCTCGTTCGCGAGTCACATTTACAGGCAGAGGTCTAGCTGGAAAGGATCGGACTATTGGAGGGATTTATGCGCGCGCATCAGTGGAAGAGTAGCGCACGGTACGAACGAAATTCGGTTTGGTGGGCCGTGTAGGGGTCGAACCTACGGCCCGCTGATTAAGAGTCAGCTGCTCTACCAACTGAGCTAACGGCCCCACCGGGTATTGAATTGTCGCTGCGACCACAAGAGGCGGTTTGGTGCGCCTGACAGGATTTGAACCTGTGGCCCTCAGCTCCGGAGGCTGATGCTCTATCCAGCTGAGCTACAGGCGCTCCCATAACCAAGGGTGGGTAGCTTAGCATAGCGAGAAATCTGCTGTCTAGGCCGAGATTGCCTGCGACGATGCCTCTGGTATGAAGGCAAAGGGGAGGAGCATTTCTTCTCCTTCCTCTCCTTGCTGGTGGCGCAAGGCCTCAAGTTCGTCCGCTTCCCGCGCAGCCAGACGATCCTCCTCCTCACGAAGGGCTTTCGAGAGTCGAATCAATGGAATCGACGTTTGCACTGCACAGGCGCCATTGACATGGTCATCGTCCTCCGAAGGAATTCCCATAGATCGACACACGAGCGGCCGAAACTGATAGATCGCACACCCTCCATCACTTTCTAACGCAGGACATGGCCAGGCAGAACACTGGTCGATCACCTGTTCGCATTCCTGCTCCGGCCAGTGATCGACAAACCGATTCGTGAGAAGCTGGGGCACCGCGGCCGTCAGGTCGGTGATCTGGGCTGCCGCAGTCTCCACGATTCGGTTCCGATGAGAGTCGGATAGCTTACTCAACCCAAACTGGATGACTTGCTGATCAAGAACCGTGACGGGGAAAATCCCCACACAACAATGGGAGCAGCCCTGACGACATGGCAATTCGCCGAGCAGAGCCGCGTGTGCCCGTTCAAACCATCGTGCCGTTTGTTCGAATAACGGGAAGGATTGCCAGCTCGGCGCCTGCGTCACATCAACTCTCGGACGAACTCGACAGATCGACGATTAATTCTCCCTTGGGAGAATAGAACCCTTGTCGATCAATCTGTACGATCCCATTGCACTGTTCTTGATAGAACTCAAGAATCCAGCCATTGAAATCATAGCCTTCATCCGTCACATCGTCTTCGACCATGCGCGTCGTCAAAATAAATCGGCATCGGTTCACATACTCCAACGCCAATTGCGCCTCTACGTCGGCATAGGCCGTGAGGATATCCAGGAATTGCTGCTTCTCCTGGTCATAGACATCTCGATAACTTCCACGATCGCGTACACAAAAGACCTGGATCGGTTTCCGATCCCGCTGATAGCCCAACGCCACTTGAACCCAAGCCCACTCCTGAAGCATTCCCTCCTCGAGGTTGCTCGGAAGGATCGGAACCTGCCCACGAGACCTGAGAAACTCCAGCAACAGGCCGAGGGGAGGGGAGTTTTCTTTTTGACAGAAGACTCGGGAATAAAGAAAGTTATCAGGCTGCTCTGAAGATGAGCTTGATGTACCTACGGATATTATAGGAAGGTCTTTACCCATCTCACCTGATCCACGGTCAAGAGCCGTTTACGCTGACCCTGAAGTCCATCTAGCCCTACTGTACCCTTCCATTTGCAGGATCCGCAAGGGCCGCGTACGCATTTCTTCGCGCTAGACGCGCGTTTTTCTCGTTGACACTCTTTCGACTCTTGGCTACACTCTCGCGGACTTTCATAAGGCGAGCACGAGCGGACATTCGGGCGCTCCCAATTCTCTGGCGGAATGTTTCTGTGCGAGTCGCGTCACACGAACCATAATTTCTTTCATTCCTTACCCTCAAGGAGGTTTACGAATGGCAAAATCAATGACCAAGTCCCAGATTGCTGATTACATTGCCGGGAAAGCTGGCATCACAAAGAAAGGGGCGGTCCAGATTCTCGATGATCTGGCGGCCTTAGCATATCGTGAGGCCAAGAATGTCTTCACCGTACCCGGTATCGGCAAACTCAAGCTGGCCAACCGCAAGGCACGGATCGGGCGGAATCCTCAAACAGGCGCAGAAATTAAGATCCCCGCAAAGCGCGTGGTGAAATTCCGGGTGGCGAAGGCAGCCAAGGACGCGATTCTCGGCAAGAAATAATACGGGCTCCTGTCCTGGCGTTGCTGCAGAGCTTGATCGGCAACCAGTTTGATCATCCGCTGCATACAGCCTCGTTTTATGAGGGGATCGAAACAGGTTCGGTTTCGATCCCCTCATCACTTACGCTTCCTCCGTCTACAAATGCGTAGGGCCAAGCCCGCTCCCACCCATCCCGTCATGCCCGATGAGACGAATCGCATCCCCATCGTGCACAAGCGAATCTTCGCTCGCGATTCTCTTGTTGATCGTGACCAGCACCTTTTTTTCGCGTAATAGCTGCAGTAAATGACGCAATTGAACACCCTGCCGCTGAATCAGTTGTCGAACGGACAGCGCCTGATCGATTTCGCAGGCGAGATCACACTCCCCATCCATGGTTTGGAGTTGTCCGGTCAGAGCAATCGTCACCATTTTTCCTCTATTCCCTCCTATGCTGTGTCAACAAAGCACACTCACGGATCCGACAGTTGACTCGCTGAAGATTCATACGGATAATGAGCGGATGCCGTCTCTCGATGTCGAGCATCCAGGAATGCCTGAGCTCCAGTTTGTCCTATTCGTGTCGGCACTGTGCACTGCGGATCTGACGACCATCAACGTATCCAAAGAGCTTCGCCAAACAATTTTCGATCGCTGCTGGAGACTCCTTCATACGGAGCCACCCCCAACCAATCTTCAAGATCGCGTTCTTGATCTTCGCGAGGGGACTGAACTCACGCTTGAGGCCTGCGCGTCTACGATCCGGTCTCTGCTCCAGGAAGCCAATATCCCCACCCTCGTCTGGGATCATCCGGTCAGTGCCCCTAGGATGAATACCACACCTGAGGCACTACCGTTAATAGACCGCTTGGGGCAATTGTATCCCGATACGTCAGGAAGCGTCGATCCTTCAACCGGCCTGCAGCCCGGCCAAAACCCTGATCCGGAGTAGGCAGTGTCATGCATGTGACTTCTATCAACATTCCTGGCGTCCTCGTACTGGAGCCCTCCCTCTTGGGAGATCATCGTGGTTTGTTTGCAGAAACCTATCACGAGCAGCGATACCGTGAAGCGGGCATTACGGAACACTTCGTTCAGGATAACTATTCCCGGTCCATTCGCAACACCGTACGAGGCCTGCATTTCCAACACCCCAACGCCCAAGGGAAACTCGTGATGGCCCTGGAAGGTACGGTATACGACGTGGTCCTCGATATCCGAAAGGGATCACCCACATTCGGCAAATGGTATGGAATAGTCTTATCCGGATTAACCCTGCAGCAAGTGTACATTCCCCCTGGATGCGCGCATGGCTTTTGCGTTACCAGCGATACCGCCTGCTTTCTCTACAAATGTACCGCCTACTATTCCCCCAAGGATGATCGCGGGATCCTCTGGAACGATCCGGCTTTAGGAATTACCTGGCCGGTGACTCAACCGATCCTCTCACGAAAGGACCAAGCCCACCGTGCCCTTGCTGCCATGGAGGGAGAGCTACCGTTCTACACCCCCCGCACTTGAATAGAACTCCGCGTACACTCTGCGCAACCTCAAAAAACAGACGGACTAGATCAATTCTCGCGAATCAGACCTCCATAACAGGCGGGCTAGGTCTCCTAGTGACAGCGCCGCTCGGAATGTGGTATCCATTCTCTCCTGGCCTTTGTGGTCACGTCCCCATCGTCTAGCCTGGCCTAGGACATTGCCCTTTCAAGGCAGTAACACGGGTTCAAATCCCGTTGGGGACACCAGCCTTTTCAGCCGATGCAGGCCAAACCTCTGGAAACTCCTTCAGGGACAGCTTCCACCCCCCAATTCACTGTCAAGCTGAGCGATCTGCTGTCCACAACACAAATGACCGAAGGCCTGAGCAGCAAGGAACACTATCTATTGTTGTCGCATCTTGATACACTGAATTTGTTTCATCGCGTCAGGCCTCGCATGAAACGAGCGAAAGACGGCCTATTACCGATGTTGTTCCTACCGAGACTGTGATCGGAAGTCTAACCTGAGTCCCTTTACTCATTACTCTCGTGGGTCTCTCCTTCCTTTTGCTAAGTCCTCTCGCGTCATGGACAATGTCATCATTATTACAGGAGGACCCCAAGATGGGTTCAAAGCTTTACGTCGGTGGGTTGCCGTATTCGGTGACCGAGCAGCAATTGACTGAAACATTCGGGGCGCATGGCACGGTGGCCTCTGCAAAGATCATTGCGGATAAGTTCACGGGACAGTCGCGTGGATTTGGCTTCGTGGAGATGTCCTCAGACGCTGAGGCGCAAGCCGCGATCACGGCGCTCCATGGCTCGGACATGGGTGGCCGTACGTTAACGGTCAATGAAGCGAAACCAATGGAGCGTTCTGGCGGCGGTGGTGGCGGTTTCGGCGGCGGTCGTGGTGGAAAGCGCGATCGCTGGTAAACGGCTCACACTGACCGAAACGCCAAAAGAATCTCCGGCCCAGACCGTTCCGAATCTGCTCCTTGATGGCATTACGCGGCGCGGGCCGGAATTTCTCCGGAAAACGGGATCACAACACTAGCTCCTGAATACTAACCTCTGACACACAGGTATGCCTGACTGATACTGCTGGTTCCATTCACTTTTCATTTGCATCGGAAAACCAGAGCCTACCCAGTAACCTCTTCCTCAAAGCATTGTGGGATCGCCTGGGTTAACATAATATCGAGACTCAGAGTCCCGTGCGACTATCTACAAGTGAACCTGTCCCTCAAGACCAGATTACGCCCCTACAATGAAATCGCCTTCAGCAACACAGTACTGCAAGAAGCCTATCCCTCAAACGCATGACTACATTTATGACAAAGAAATTTAGAGGCGACTGTCTCCTTCCAATCATCCAGTTTCTTACTATAATTCTTCGTCTTCAATCGCCCGTAACCCACCCAGACCCCTAAAAAAGCGAGCGATGAGGCAAGTTCCGCTACAGCCATCTGCGATTCTGATCCTTGTGCGGGACCCATGCTGAGCATGACAGCGGCATTTGCTGGGATCCCAAGCAGAAACCCCTGGAGATAGGCCCACGGGGCTCTCGGAGGGTAATATGTTTTGGGGATATCATTGATGACTTTATTCGATGTAGCCGTTCGGATAATGTCACCTACTCGTTGAACCTTCTCAGCACTACAGCTCGGACAAATTCGATCAATAGACATCGGCTCTCTCCTCTCTCCACACAAATCTATTCCGCACCCCACAACCAGTCGTCTAGTCTCCAGCTCCTGTAGAAATACTCATCCCTCTAACAGAAGCACATGACGTCATATCCTAGCCTCCTCGTACCAAGAAACGACACGGCCCGGAACCCCTGAGGGAGTTCCGGGCCGCTCGATTCACCGAGGATCTGACTGCTTAGTACACGCTCTTGGCGCCCTGCACCTGGGCCGGGAACGGATCCAAGATGCTCTTCGGCGCGTTGTTCCAGATCACGTCCGCCAGATTCGACATCCGGCTCACGATCTGCGCGGCCACACCCCCCGCCGCGCCGAACAACCCACACCAGCCCAACGTCACAAAGCCCCAGTGTAACGGCGCCGCAAACAGCTCATCCACAAACCAGAACGCATGGCCCCACTCGTTGAGCCCCACGTTCGGCAGAATGAACATCGGCCCCACCACCGCCGCCACCAACGGGAACGACGTTGCTTGGCTATACAGCGGTAACCGCGTCTGCGCATACAGGTAGCTCGACACGCCGCACGTAATGTACAGCGGGAACGTCCCGTAGAACGCCACAATGTGGCTCGCCGTAAAGCTCGTGTCCCGGATGATCACTTGGTGCCACGCCGCATCCTGCTCCAACGTGTAGCTGCCCGCGTAGTACACGCCCCAGATGTAGCATACCAACCACCCCATCCAGTAAAAGTACCGCTTCAGCTCCAACTTCGGGTCCAGGTTCGCCAGGTTCCGATCCCGCGTCACCCAGATCCACCCGATCGACGTGGCAAAGAACAGGCATTGGCCACGATGTTAAACCGCCACAGCCCCATCCACACCGACTCGAACTCCGGGGTCATCGAATCCAACCCGTGCGAATACCCGAAGGTCCGCTGATACACCACCCAAAACACCCCGATCGCCAACATCGCAAACCAGCCGATCTTCACCGGCTTCGAATCGTACCACTGCGAGACGTCATAGCCCCGCTCACTTGATGCTGCCATGATATGTTCCTCCTTCCTCAAAAATAAATTCTCACCCGAACATTACGAACCACTCCCACTTCCGTACAGGTAGTAGCACCTCTCCCTTATACTCCTCTTCTAGTGATCGATTTTACACTCATGGAAGATATCATTTCAATACTATCACCGGCATCGCAGCTGTTGAAGTTTCAGAATACTATCAATTGGTTAGACGTCGTCTTTCCTTCCACCTTGGGACACAGCGTATCTCGCGCCCTGTCAACAGTAATCACTCCATACCAGTTCGTACTTCCTTGTATGCCAATCGGATTTCATTTCTTTTTTCCCGCAACCTCAAAAAGTTCAGCCAGACATGGATACGCGATCAGCACACAAACCGTCATCGTTGATCCTGCACAACCGTATACCGTAACATGTGCCCCATGGCCCTGCGAGATCCTCCTTCTCCCCAGACGAATGTGAAGCTACCAAAGTCTGCGGCGAGATTCTTACTGGTGATCCTCATCGTCGGACTTGGCGTTGCTGGATTCCAGTTCCTTACTGGGCCAACCAGCCAAAAAGACGCGCTTATTGCGGATATTATCAAGAACTGGCAGGAAGCACACCCCTCAGCGGAACGCTTCCTGATCTTGTCGGAATTCCGTGACGAAGCGGTGTTGGACAAAGATACCAGTCTCATATGGGAAATCGCACCACAAGCCACGAGCGTCACCTGGAACGAAGCCCGTCTCACCTGTGCCAAAAGAGTCACCGGCGGCCAAAGAGGGTGGCGGTTGCCGGCACCAGCCGAAATGCGCAGCTTGGTGGGACCTGCTGTGGACTCTCCAATCCCCAATATCCCACCAGGCCATCCGTTTCTGAACATCCAGCCAACATCTTATTGGACGGTCGTTTCCGAGGCGAACCAGCCATCCTACGCCAAATACGTTGATGCCTTCCTCGGGAACGTGCTCAGCTTTCTTCAGATCTATACCTACCCCGTCTGGTGCGTTCGCGGCCCGCTCGCATCCCCTGCCTCTTGATCTTGAGGATGGACAGGAAAACTGTGACGCTCATCGTGAAGACTTTGGCCAGCCAGCCACAACGATTCTCCCCCGTTCCATGGACTGCATAAAAGGTCTATATGCGGTTGGCCAGTCAGTGTACAATGCCGCCGTCGATCACATCTTTTATGAGGAGACCTCCTCGTGACTCTTCGAGAACAACTGGCCAAAGCCTTCCACGATACCGGATCCTTTAAGTGGGATCATACCCATGGGTTCACGCTGGCCTCAGGTGAAATCAGCCCGTTCTACGTCGATTGTCGGGCTCTCATGGCCCATCCGGAAGCTCGTCGGCTGGTTGCCCAACTGGCCTATGACGCCCTCGTCGGAGTTGAGTTTGACTGTTTAGGTGGTCTTGAGATCGGAGCGATCCCCATCGCCGTGACTATTTCTGATTTCGCCTGTGCAGCCTCCCCACCCAAAATTTGGCGGACGTTCGTCGTCCGCAAACAAGCCAAAGATCATGGATTGGGAAAGCTAATCGAGGGCAGTATTCAGCCTGGCGACCGAGTGTTAATCGTGGACGATGTCCTCACCAGCGGCGGGTCGCTACTGAAAGCGGTACGGGCGGCACGGGATGCGGGACTTCAAGTGGATCACGCTTTGGTGATAGTCGATCGCCAAGAGCAAGACGGGAAAGCCCGTATAGAGAAGGAAAGGATTCACCTGAGGAGTCTCTTAACCATCCAGGATCTGATGGACGTAATAAAGAAGCCCTCTTAAACTCAGCCTAACGTGCGACGTCACCGGTTCATTTGCACTCAAACTGAATCCCCCAGCGATGCTCTTCGACCAGTTCTTGGGCTCCATCGAGTGGGCTCACCACCCTGGTTCGGCCTTTTGCTTCCCCTTCGCGCACGATGGAGTACGACCTACCTTTACATTTCTCGTTCATGAGGTCTAACCCCTCTTTTCGGAACGCCGAGAGCATGGGTCCCTGCCCTTCCTTGAACGGATAGATGACGACCCCGCCCATGTCATGTTCCTGCACAATCTTGGCTCCATCGGCACAGCCTCCCAGTAGGAGAGCGACCATCGTGCCAACGGCGGTTAACCACGAGTTGATCATCTGGGACTCACCCCAATCACGGTCGGCAGCGGGATATGAAAATTCGTGCTGCCGCTGAACAAACTCTTCCATGAATCTCCTTCCTGACTATGCAGATCTCTTTCCCACAGTGATTCCACGATGCGCAGATCAGAGGAGGACCCTCCATCCATCGCCATGGCCCGACGCACAGTGGGGAGCGTCTCCTTGAAGCAGCGACCAATGTCATAGAGCGGCACCACGCCAAGACTCTTAAAGATCAAGATATGCCCCTTATCAGTCTCAGCCACGATCGTTTGATAGGCATGCTTTCCTGAATCACGGACACGGATCTTACCAGATTGGTCGAGCAACATCAGGGCCTGTGCCGCTTCTGCATAGACGGGCTGAGCTTCATCGAACCGGTCGGAGGCCAAATCGAATACCCGCGCCTTCTTCAGGCCAGGAACAGCCGGCTCTGCCACGAACAACCCTTGCCATACATTGTGGCGTCGGCTTCCCACCGAACGACCACCTTGGTACAGCAGACCAAGGTACGTGAAGTCGTCACGAAATAACCCTGCATTAAACACGAGCTGATGGCCCGTTCGCTGTTGCCACTCCCAGATTTTTGGCGGCTGCGTGAACCCATCCTGAGCATAATGGTGAACGGAGAACCTCGTGCGCTCCGGATCGAGGTCCACGACCAACATGGTTGGCAAGGTGGGACAGGACTCCATCGGTTTCCAGACGGACACCATGAGCCCCTCGGAAAGGCGTTCCCAAGAAATATGCTGGGCAAAACAGAAGCCAGGCAGGAGAAGCACGGCCGAAACGGCAAGTCCGACCCATTGCACGATACTATATCGCCACTGATACCTGCGGTTCATGAGCCCACCCCATCAGCGACCGTGACCAGAAGCGGGTGTACCACTTATGCATCATGATGGACTGAACGTCTGGGGTTGCTCCGATCCCCCGGCGCCGCATCCTGCGCGTATCTGCCCTCTCGGTGTCCGGTCAAGGAGTTGCCGAATCGCCCCAGCCAACGCCTCAGTTGTGAACGGTTTCTGTAGATAGGCCATGGCTGTACCGCCGGCCACGACTCCCAGATCGTCCTCATATCCTGAAATAAAGAGAATGTTCAATTCCGGTTTGATGACACGAAGATGTCGGGCCAGTTCCGTCCCGCTCATGCCTGGCATCACAAGGTCCGTCAGCAGCAGTTGGAGCTTCCCCATATACGGGGTGGCGACCAGGCACGCTTCGATACCATTTCTTGCCTCAACGATTCGATATCCCAGTTTGCGCAGTTCGTCCCGAATCAGTAGTCGCACTGCTTCATCATCCTCAACCAAAAGAATGGTTTCATGCCCTCTCAGCGGCGTCGTACCCCTAATCGCGTCGGTTGAAGCGTCACTCTCTGTCATAATACGGGGAAAGTACACGTCGAAGCATGTCCCTTCACCAATCGTCGTGGTCACGTCCAATCCACCGCTACCCTGAGTCACGATATCAAAAACGGTTGAGAGTCCCAATCCTGTTCCCTTCTCCTCATCCTTCGTCGTAAAGAACGGCTGGAACATCTGCGCTTGCACCTCTGGAGACATCCCACAACCCGTATCGGACACGGACAGTTTCACATACTCACCGGTCGACAAGTCCATCAGGTGATACCGTGGAGCTCGGTCAAGGTGTGTCGCCTGCAATTCGAGTGTCAGCCTGCCTCCATTCGGCATGGCATCCCTCGCGTTTACGGCAAGATTCATCACGATCTGCTCGACCAACGCGGAATCCATTTTGATACGAAGATCATCCTGACACAATCTCAGAGTCAATTGGATATCCTCACCGATCACTCGACGAAGCATGGATTCAAAATCATCAAGGAGGGTGTTGAGGCTGATGACCTTTGCCTCTGACGGTCGATTTCGACTGAACATGAGCAATTGACGAATGAGCACCCTCGCTCGCTCGCCGGCATGTTGCATTTCTTGGATTTGCATTCTCAATGGGTGAGCCACATCAATCTCGTTGAGCACCACCTGGCTGTGCCCCAGAATCACAGTCAGCAGATTGTTAAAATCGTGGGCCAGTCCCCCGGCAAGACGACCGACGGCTTCCAACTTCTGAATATGGCGCAGTTGCACTTGATGCTCGCGGAGGGTTTCCTCCGCTTCTCGTCGTGCGTCCCGCTCTTGTTGCTCTTTCAAGATCCGCCGCACCGCAGGGATCAAACGTCCCAATGCATCTTTGGGGATGATATCGGTCACCCCACGATTCAATAGTTCAGTAATCAGCGGTTCGTTAAGGCATGTGGACACAAAGATGAACGGTGCGTGAGAAGCCGCTTTCTGCGCCAAGGTGAACGCTCTGTCCCCGTCGCAGCCAGGCGTATGAAATTCAGCTAGGATAAGATCCGGCCGATCTTCAGTAAGAGCCGCAGTAAAGGACGGTTGAGTCTCCACACGGTGGATGGCACAAGCAATCCCACCATTCGCCAATATCGTGCCGATACGTTCACCGTCATCACCGCAGGATTCAAGATGGACTATTCGTAGCGGAGTCTTCATGGAAAGATTATTGATAGGAGCAGGCTCTTTCGGGAGGAGGCTCGTTGATCACACCCCAAAATACCCCTAACTCCTTGACCGCCGATAGAAACTGCTGAAACTCCACAGGCTTCACGACATACGCGTTGGCGCCAAGCGTATAACTCTCGGCCAAATCTCTCTCCTCTCGAGAGGACGTCAACATCACGACGGGGATGGCTCGCAAGTTGGTGTCCGCTTTGATGGTGCGCAAGACCTCCAGCCCATTAACTTTGGGCATCTTCAGGTCAAGAAACACCACCGCGGGATTCCCTTTCAACCGCGTCTTGAAGTGTCCCCGACAGTACAAATAGTCCAACACTTCGGCGCCGTCGTGACACAGGACAACTTTATCAGATATATGCTCTTCCTCCATTGCAGCCAGCGCAAGTTCTGCATCACGGGGATTATCTTCAGCGAGCACAATCGGCTTGGCAATCGTCATCCTTTGATCCCCCCTCTGGGCAGTGCAACATAAAAGGTGGCTCCCTTATCCGGCATCCCGTCGGCCCATGTCCGACCTCCATGACGATGAACGATACGACGAACATTGGCAAGCCCGATCCCTGTTCCTTCGAATTCGTCAGCCCGGTGCAGCCGCTGAAACACCCCAAACAATTTTGGAGCATACTGCATATCGAACCCCACACCGTTGTCACGGACATAGACAACAACCTCATCAGAACTGAGGGGCTCCACTCCAATCTCAATCGAGGCCATAGGCTTGGTGCTTGTAAACTTCAGTGCATTGGTGAGTAAATTCATGAACACCTGTCGAAGCATGGAAGGATCGCCCTTCACCTCAGGTAGTGACGCGATTGTCCATGATATCTGACGCCCATGCAAGTCAAGGCGCAGATCGGACAGAATGCTCTTGATCAGTTGATCCATGTTCACAGTCGTCTGCAACATGTCTTGGCGACCCATGCGAGAGAACACCAGCAGATCATCGATCAGTTGGCCCATCTGCTTTGCGGCATCGGAAATCGTCTGTAAATAGCGGGCGGCTTTCTCATTCAGCGATTGATCCACGGTTTTGCGCAGGAGGGCGGCATAGCCGTCAATGTGTCGCAATGGCGCGCGAAGATCATGAGACACGGAATAGCTGAATGCCTCCAGTTCCTTATTGGCAGCCTCAAGGAGTTCTCCTCGGCGTTGTAGCTCACCGGCCACACGGCGGCGCTCGGTGATATCATGGCGAATCAGGTAGTAGACCGATGCGAGCAGTACCAGCTGTAAACCGGCACCGACGGCTAACAGTATGATCGTATGGCGTGTACTTGCGGCGGATTCGATGACCCGCCGATTCAGTGCTTGTCGTTCATACACATCCATCTCACTGATAATCTGATGAATCCCGTCGAGTTCGCGCCTGCCAGCTCCCTCCAATGCCATTTTCCTGACGGATTGGATGCCGCGTTCCTGAACGTGAGTGATCGCCTTTGACTCGGCGCTTACCTGACGTTCCATCAACCGATTGAGCTCTCCGGCACGCCGCTGTTGCTCGGGCGAATCCTGGGTCAATTCATTGAGATAGGTCGTGAAGGTAGGTTTCTGAGCGATCACCCGCTTATAGGCCTCAAGATAGGCCTGTTCACCCGTCACAAGATACCGTCGATGCGTACCTTCAGCCTCACCCATCGCAGCGTCAATGCTGCCGAGCAGTTGGATCAACGCATGACTTCGACCGTCGAGCCCACTGTTTCTCAGCAAACCGTTGGTATTATGATACGAGATCGCACTAATGATGAGAATTCCCACAAACACGAGGCTGAATCCTGTCAGAACTCGTTGTTCGATCGTCAGCGTCTGAAACCACCGGATGATACGCTGAGAAGGAGCGGTTATCGCTGGAGTCGAACCGCTTGGAAGTTTGCCCACGTCATCATGCAGAGGGGGAGCTTGGGCCTGATGGTTGGTGGCTGATTCCATAGAGCTGGACAACCCGCACCAGACACACTGATCACGCTAGAGTCACCTACGGAGAGACGAGACGATTCGTTTCTCAAACTGAATTGTAGCAGAACTGTGTAGATGGAAAAGCAGAAACCTAACTGCCGATCAAAAGAGTCGGAGGTGTGATTGTGGCAGCAGGAGTCACAAAATTTGCGAACATCAGCGTTGCCGCAACCACCCAATCCGTAAACGGTTGGGGATAGATTCCGATCACCAGAGTCCCTGCGAGACCGACATAAATCACTGCCTTCATATGTCCTCTAATCGAAATGGGAGACGGATCAATGGGCTCATTGATGTACATTTGCTTCACCACGATGAGGTAATAGTACATCGAAATGACGATATTGATCAGCCCGACGGTGATCAACGTATAGAGCCCTTCTTTGATGGCCGCAATAAAGATGTAGAGTTTCCCGATAAACCCGGCAAGCGGGGGGACCCCGGCAAGGGAGAGGAGAAACAATAACATTGAAAAAGCAAGGAATGGCGAACGGCGCCCTAAGCCTCGGTAGTCTTCGATCTCATCCCTTCCAATGGCCTGACTCACGGCAATGACCACGGCAAACGCCCCGATGTTTGCAAAAAGATACGCCAGGAGATAGAAGAGAATCGCGTCATTTCCCATTTTTGTTCCGGCGGCAAGACCAATGAGGACATTCCCGATCTGTGCAATGCCGGAATAGGCCAGGAGCCGTTTGATATTTCGTTGTGCAATGGCCACGATATTGCCGTAGGTCATGGACACAATGGACACGACAACGAGCAAGTAGATCCAGGTCGGCTTGAACGTCCCTAAGGCCACGATGAAAATCCTGAGCAAGATGGCCAGAGCCGCACCCTTCGGAGCAATGGACAAGAACGCCGTGACCGGCGTCGGAGCACCGTGGTAGGTATCCGGAATCCAAGAATGGAAGGGGACGGCGCCGATCTTAAAGCCCAGTGCCGCAAAGATCAGCAGAAATCCAATGATCAACCCGGGTGTGGCTGGAGCGGAAGCCATGTCTGAAAACACAAGTTTCCCGGTTTCCCCGTACACCAAACTGATGCCATAGGCAAAGAGGCCGGCTGCAAACACACCGAGGATAAAAAACTTAAGACCGGCCTCATTCGAAGCCAGATCATCCCGTAGGTACGACACCAAGATATAAAATCCGAGCGTGGAGAATTCCAAACTGACGAACACCGACAGCAGATCGTTGGCTGACGCCATGAACATCATACCGAGCGCCGACATGACGACCAGCGCATAATATTCCCCACGGAACAGCGTAAACCGGTCGACGTACTCGATCGACGCTAGGATCACGAGGGTCGTAGAGCCCAGGATGAATATCTTGAAAAAGATCGCCATCCGGTCGAGCACAAACATGTTGCCGAACAGCGTCCCGGACACCTGATTCACGTCAAACCATGCTAAACAGCCAAGAGTCGCCAGCAGCCCACCGACGCTCAAATAGGCAAGTCGTTCTTTGGGCAGCCGGGGTGAGACAAAGTCGACAGTGATCACCACACAAAGCCAGCAAGTCAGGAAGATTTCCGGCAACAAGAGAAGCAAATCAGAGAAGGACAGGTTCAACACAAAGTTCATTCTTGCCCTCCTCGAGAAGCTTCCGACACTTGCGCGATAGGCTTGTGTGAGACCATTGGAATAGCAGGCGGCTGCGTGATTTCGGCCGCAGCCTTCACGCTTCTTGACCCTTCATCGCTTTTAGCGACAGGGACCACCTGTGTAATCCGTGCAATTAGAGGGTCCACACCGGACCGGACAACCTCGTACAGATGCATGGGGAAAATACCAAATCCGATGCTGATGGTGATCATCATCAGGAGCGGCAATCGATCCACCGTGCCGACAGCGTCATGCGCATGGCTGTATTTTTGATTCATCGGCCCATAGAACAACCCTCTCATCATTTTAAAGAGGTAGGCAAGGGTCAACACGATACCCAGCATGGCCACGATCACTTGAAGAGGGTACTTGTTCCAACTTCCGACGACGATCATGATTTCCGCCACGAAATTGACGGTGCCGGGCATGCCGATCGACGCCATACACCCCACAATAAAACAGCCGGAAATGAACGGCATCTTATTGGAGAGCCCTCCGAGCGACGGAATGTCACGAGTATGCGTTTGGTCATAGACCCATCCGGCCATTGCGAACAGCATCCCGGTGGCCATCGCGTGCGCAAACATATAGATAACGGCTCCGCTCAGGCTGATGTAATTCAAGGCCGCCATCCCGAGAAATACATACCCCATGTGGCTTGAGCTCGAATATCCGATCACATACTTCGTATCTTTTGCATAAAACGCCACGAAACCGCCGTAGATAATGCTGAACATGCACAACACCGCGGCAATCGGCATCAGCTCCCTGGTGGTCTCAGGAAGAATTTCAAAGGCCACCCGAATAATCGAAAAGTGTCCAAGTTTCATCAGTACGCCGGCATGCAGCATGCTCGTTGCGGCAGGGGCCGCCGCATGGCCGACCGGTGACCACGAGTGCAACGGCCAGATAGGGGCAATCGATGCAAATCCAAAAAACACCAGGATCCAGATAATCTTGTCGAGCGTCGTCCCGAGCACCGGGATATTCATGAGGTTGGCTTGCTCTCGAAGCACCAAGATATCGAAGGTGTTCAGTCCGGAAAACTTATAGATCAGCAAGATCCCCATGAGCGCGGCCACGGCAAAGGCGGAGAGGAACAGGACCAGCTTCATCGCGGCGTACTCTTTGCTGTTCGACCCGAAATTAAAAATAAAGCCGACCGAGTCTCTCTGCTTCAACCCTTCAGGGTCGGTCATCTCCAAATATTTCTTGGTATGACTTCCCCACATACCCAAGAGCAGATACATCGGAATGACGGACATTTCGTAGAAGAAGTAGAGGAAAAAGAGGTCAAGTGACATGAACACGCCGATGGTGGCAGCCGCCAAGATCAGCAACCAGATATAGAATTCCTTCGCCCGATCCTTGATGTGCCAGGACACGAAGATCCCGGCGAACAGGAGGATGGACGAAGCCAACACCAACGGGGTCCCGATCCCGTCGACCCCCAGGTACAACGCAATACCCAATTCCTTCGACCAGGCAAACTTTTGGACAAACTGAAAGCCACCTTGGACCGGATCGTACCCATAGAAGATGTAGAGCGAGGCGACCAGCGAAACAAACGCTGCACTCGCGGCAATCCCCCGCACCAGCGTCGGTTGCCGATTGGACACAAAAATCAACCCGAGCGCCCCTACGAACGGAGCAAAGAGAATATAGAGGAGTGCGTATTCTCCCATTACGGAACCTACTACCTTCCTTCTGTCACACTGTTATCGAGTGCGGCGGTCTTCTCCTGGTGCAGGCGATCGACCAGAGCTTGAACTGATCCGTTCATGATCCTCAAGAAGGGGGAGGGATAGAGTCCAATCCACAGAATCATGATAGACAGAGACACCGCAATGACCATCTCTCGCAGTTGCAAATCACTCATCGTACTCTTAACGGCACTACCGAGTGGCCCGAGCATCGATCGTTCGTAATACCAGAGAAAATAGGCCGCACCAAAAATGACCCCGAGTACGGCGACTGATCCAACCCACCATTTGGCCTCGAACGCACCTAACAGAATGAGAAACTCGCCGACGAACCCGTTGGTGCCCGGCAATCCAATCGACGCCAGCCCGATAATCAAAAAGAAGGTCGCGAGCAGCGGCACTTGTCTTGCCATTCCTCCGAACGCCGCCAATTGGGTCGTCTGTTGACGGGAATACAGAAATCCCGCAATGAAGAAGAGGCCGGCAGTGCTGAACCCCAGATTGATCATCGTCAGCAAACTGCCTTGCAAGCCTTGATAATTCAGTGCAAATAACCCCACCACGACGAAACCGAGATGGCTGACGCTGCTGTAGGCAAGTAGGCGTCTGAAATCAGACTGAACCAACGCCATCCACGCGCCATAGAGAATCGCGCAGAGCCCCAATACCACCACGACCATCACAACAGTGTCACTCTTCGATGCATCCGGCAGCAGCGGAATGCTGAAACGGATGAAGCCAAAGGTCCCGAGCTTGAGGCCCGCCAAGACAACCGCCATCCCGATAGGGCCCTCTAAGAGCGCATCAGGCAGCCAGGTGTGGAATGGAAATACCGGCGCCTTGAACGCAAATCCGAGAAACATCAACCAAAAGATAAGGATCTGTTGACCGATGGGAATCGGGACCGTGAGTAACTCAAGCAGATCGAACGAGTACGCATGATCACTATGATGGAGAGACGCCCATTGGTGGTAATTGATGTCCAGCAGCGCGATTCCCACGAGCATAAACACACTGCCTAAGAGCGTATAAATGACGAACTTCAGTGCGGCATAATGGCGTTCGGCTCCCCCACCCCACAGCTTGATCATAAAATAGCTGGGAATCAGCATCAGCTCCCAGAACACAAAGAACAGGATCAAGTCCAACGACAAAAATACCCCCATGGTCGTCGTTTCAAGCGCCAGGAGGCACATCATGTATAGTTTGACTTGATGTCGGATCGTGTCCCACGAATAGACCACCACCAGGACGGTCAGAAATGCCGTCAGGCCGACGAATAATACACTGATCCCATCGACCGCCAGGTGATAACTGATCCCCAATGCGGGGATCCATTGCACCCGCTCGGCGAATTGCATGGCGGCCGACTCGGGGACAAATCGGAGGAGGACAAAAACCGACAGAGCAAGCTCCACCAACGCAATGGTGAGGGTTGAGCTTCGGACCGTGTCTTCATCGTCCACAAACCAGAGCACGATTGCGCCGACAACGGGTAGAAAGAGGATACAAGATAGAATTGGAAAAACAGCAGTAAGCTCTTCGAGCATGATGACCGTCGGTCTCGACTATGACCTACATCTGAACCACAAGTTGAACAACCAGGGCCAAAAGAAAGAGCCCTGCAACAATAATCGCAGCATAATGATGCACCATGCCGCTTTGCATTTTTCGCCCCTCTCGGGCAGCGAGGTGATTTCCATATCCGATGACATTCAGTCCCGCGTAGACGATGTACTTTTCGACCCAAGTCGATCCAGACGCACCCCAATCTGCGAGATGACCCACCCCTCGCACCACACCATCGATGATCGTCCGATCAAACCAGTCTAGGATCATACCGAGGCGCTTGAGAGGCTCGACGACGAGGAGGTCGTACACTTCATCGATATAGTATTTATTCAAAAGCAATCGATACAAACCGGAAAACTTCTCAACCCATCCATCTGCCGTCACGGGGCTCACTGCATAGAGGAAGTGCGCAAGTCCCCATCCCATCAAGGCAATGACAATTGCCACGCCCATCAGGAGAATGGTCATACCCCCTGTGGCTTCATGTTCCACCCCAGTTCCAACAACCGGAGCCAAAAACCCGTGCAACCACCCCTGTTCAGGAGGGAATCCCAATACCAACCCGCCGACCCCTGAGAGAAACGCGAGAACCATCAAGGGTGCGATCATCACCATCGGAGATTCATGCACGTGCTCTTCGGTATGGTGATCCATCCTGGAGGATCCATAGAACGTCAAATACGTCAGCCGAAACATATAGAAAGACGTCATCAGTGCACCGGCTGCCGCCAGGCTATAGAGCAGATAGTGATGCGTGTTGAATGCGTGGGCCATGATTTCGTCTTTACTCCAGAACCCAGCCAGCGGAGGAAGGCCTGCAATGGCAATGGTGCCGATCAGAAAGAGACGATGGGTCCACGGGATGCGCTTACTCAATCCACCCATTTTTTGAATATCCTGCTCCCCTGACAGAGCATGGATGACCGACCCGGCGGACAAAAACAAGAGGGCTTTGAAGAAGGCGTGTGTCATGACATGAAACACGGAAGCCGTGTAGGCACCAATCCCGCAGCCCAGAAACATGTACCCAAGCTGGCTCACTGTTGAATAGGCCAAGACACGCTTGATGTCGGTCTGCACCAGTCCGATCGTTGCCGCGAACAGGGCAGTCCCTCCACCCACGACCGCCACGACCGCCATGGCGAACGGAGAGAGATCAAAAATGACATGATTTCGTACGATCATGTAGACGCCGGCGGTGACCATCGTCGCGGCATGAATGAGTGCGCTGACCGGTGTCGGTCCCTCCATGGCATCAGGCAACCAGGTATGGAGCGGCAATTGAGCAGATTTGCCGACCGCACCGACGAGCAGGCACAGCGCAATTGCCGTGGCCATCTCCGGAGACAACTGTCCAACTTGAGCAAAGACTTTTGTGTAATCCAGCGTCCTGAAGTTGACAAACACGAGAAAGATAGCGAGGAGAAAGCCAGCATCACCGATTCGATTGACCACGAAGGCTTTGGATGCAGCCTTAGCGGCAGAAACCTTATCGTAGTAATACCCGATGAGGAGGTAGGAACAGAGCCCTACACCCTCCCAGCCGATAAACAACACTAGATAATTGTTCCCCATGACTAGGAGCAGCATGGAGACCATGAAAAGATTCATGTAGGTGAAGAAGCGGGTGAACCCCTCCTCACCATGCATATACCCAACGGAATAGACATGAATCAGAAAACCTACGCCCGTCACGACCAGCAACCAGGCACAGGTCAGCGAATCAACCAGGTACGCGAAGTTGATCGTCAACTCTCCGCCGAAAATCCATCGATACACGACGACTTCATGCGATGCGCCGGTCCGCAAGACATCTGCAAACACCACGAGCGTACACAAAAAAGACAAGCCGACAGACCCCCAGGCCAAACGATGCGCCAGCTCATGTGAATATCGATGGCCAAAGACGCCGTTGGCAACGACCGCCATCAGCGGAAACAGGGGAATCAATTTGATCAGCAGATCGATTGTGTCAGACACACAGTCCTACGTTTTTCTCAGGATGCTCAGCTAAGCGAGAAGGCCGATGAAGCCGGGTCCTACTGCATCCGCTGGGGGTAGTTATGAGGGCATGGAGCACCGAAGACAGAACACGATGCCGCTCTCAACATCCTGCTACCACTTCAAAAGGTTCATCTCATCCACATTCGTAGAAATTTTGCTTCGAAAAACCACAATAATGATGGCCAGTCCAATCGCCGCTTCCCCGGCAGCAATTGCGATGATAAACAAGGCCACAAGTTGTCCAGCCATCGATTCTAGATAGTGCGAGAATGCGACCAGATTGATATTCGCCGCATTCAACATCACTTCGACGGACATAAGCACGATGATAAAGTTCCGACGAATCAGTACGCCCAGCAATCCCGTCATAAACAGAACAGCACTCACAGCGACATAGGCTGACAGCGGTATCATCGATGGTCCTGCTCGGCCTCCAAGGCCTTCGGCGTCTTCGCCAACACGATGGCACCTATGATCGCCCCAAGGAGAAAGATGCCCACGATTTCAAACTGCAAAAGATGGTCACTGAACATTTTGATGCCGACCGCGTAGGTATCTCCCTCTTGCAATACCGCTCCAGGAGGCGCGTTTCCTTTCGCCCCGTCAAACGGCGATCGGAGGAGGAGAAAGAGTACATATAGAGCCCCTAACGACGACAACCCGGCGAAGTACGGAGCCGACGCGTGAAAATACCGCTCGTCAGTTTTGAGATTCATCAACATCAGTACAAAGAGGTAGAGCACCAAGATAGCCCCGACATAGACAATGACTTGGACAGCCCATAGAAACTCGGCATTCAACAGGATGAACAGACCGGAGACGTGCATGAGTAAGGCAAGCAGGGATAATGCACAGTGAACCGGGTTGCGCAGGGTGACCGTGAGCACCCCAGCGGCAATGCTCACCAACGCAAAGTAGGAGAAAAATGCCAAGATCATAATTATCCGCTCAACTCAGATGCTTCGGAGGTGTCTGCGTCGCTTTCGCAACTGACTGCGGGAAGTAGTATCGATACTCGCGGCTCTCTTCAAGGTTCTTTTCTTGATTGTGCGCATACAAGTATTTCTTCCCATCATCGAGATGCCGCTCGCCAATATCGTACAGGCGCTTTTTATCGAACAGGAGACTCCGTTTGTCATGAGTTGAGTACTCATACATCTTGGTCATGGCCAACGCATTCACGGGACAGGCTTCGACACAGTAGCCACAGAACACACATTTGGTAATGTCTATGTAGAATTCACTGGCATACCGTTGAAGCGGTCGCGTGGCATCTTCGGCACTGATCACCTTGATACAATGCGACGGGCAGGCGACTTCACACAAATCACAGCCAACACACCGCTCTCGTCCATCATCGTACCGCAACAACCCAAGAGCCCCTCGATGCGCGTCAGGAATCGTGCGGTGTTCCCGTGGATACTGAAAGGTCATCGGTCGATGGAGCATGTGCCGAAACGTCACTTTCATCGCGTCCCAGATTTCATAGAACAGGGCCGCATGAAGGATCTTTTTCGTCAAGGCTGTGATGCTCATCGTGGGCTCCTGGTCATGAGCAGGCGGACATTTTCGTCACAATCAGACCGGTTCAACATTGACCCACATCTGCTTGAATGACGGGACGCCTGTCGTGGGGTCAACGGTCACCGTCATCAAATCCTTTACCGGGGGCTCGTTAAAATGCTCGGGGAAAAAGCAGGTGCCAGGGGCAACCGACTGATCCGCCTGCACGGCAATCTGGAGAGAACCACGGTCCGACGTCAGGCGCACCTTCATACCCTCTTGCAGGCCGAGATGTTCCAGATCCCGCGCATTCATTCTCAACTTTGCGGTGTTCGGAGCGATCGTGATCAGACCGGGCGCCTGAACAGAGAGCTTCCCGGAATGCATCAGGAGCTGTCCCATCAATAGGGCAAACGGGCGAGTCGGTGCATGGATTTCCGGAGTCGCCTGATACCGCTCGCCGACCTTGGTCGTATACCCCTTGGACAAGTATGTGTCGAGTGTCGGCGCTGTTTTGCGGGGTTGACCAAGATTGTAATACCCGGGGAGCAGCTTCATGATCTCGCTTTGGATATCATTTGCAGACTGATAGTCCCATTGGCATCCCATAGCATTCGCCAGAGCGGTCATAATGTGCCAATCGGGCAAGCTCTCTCCACGCGGATCCATGGCTTGGCGAACACGAAGGACCCGCCCTTCAAAATTCGTAAAGGTGCCGTCCTTTTCTGCATAAGTGCAGGCCGGCAGCACAAAATGCGCAAGCTTCGCCGTGTCCGTCAAGAATGGATCTTGGACAACCAATAATTCAAGCCGTTCTAGTCCAGCCCGCACTTCCATGGAGGCCGGAAGGGTGGCTAGGGGATTTTCTCCCAGGATATACAAGGCCTTGATCTGTCCAGTCCGACATCGCCTCAAGATTTCAACCAGGTGAGCACCAGAGCTCGAAGACGGAAGCACCGCGTCCCAAGCCTTGGCAAACCGATCTCGCACCTCTGGATCACCATACCGACCCTGGCCCGGGAGGAACTCAGAAGCCGTGCCCATATCAACAGCCCCTTGCTCATTGGGCTCTTCCGTCACCGTACTTACCCCACACCCCGGCTGTCCGAGCTTTCCGGTAATCCAAGCGAGATCCATCAACTTAAGCACATTCTGATAGCCGTTTGTCCGTCGGACAATTCCTTCCGAGCACAGAACGATCGACCGCGGTGCTTCGGCAAACAGTCTGGCAATCTCCCTGAAGACCTCATTGGACAGTCCAGTCTGAACCGTCAATTGTTCCATAGACAGACTTGCCACCGCCTTCTTAAGCGCCTCAAAGGCTTGTGGATGCTTTCCCACGGCCGCTTCATCCACCACATCTAAGTCGATCGCTGCTTTCACCAGCCCATCGATCACCGCCCCTTCTGTCCCAGGCTTGATCAAGAACGGATGTGAGGCGAGCTTGCTCATATTCGTAATGGCGCTGTCGAACGTCACCACCTGGGCCCTGTACACACGAACCGCTTCTTTAATGCGCACAGCCGTGAGTGGATTCGTCTCCGTGATATTGGACCCAATCACGATAATCGCCTTCGCTTTCGTGAGGTCCTCCCAATCATTAGAGGCTCTCCCCAGACCGATGGCATGTTTGGAGGCCAACACAAAGTTCATATGGCCGTAGCGCGCGCTGCTATCAAGCTGGTTGGTCCCAAACGCCGTGCGCATGAGCTTTTGAAACAAATACAACTCTTCATTGGTACATCGGGCCGTCACGAGGCCGGCAATGGCGTCGGGACCGTACTTCTCTTTGATTGCAACAAAGCGATCAACAAGCCCGTGCATGGCCTCCAGCCACGGCTTTTCAACCAAGCGTCCGTTTTCACGAACCAATGGGTGCACAAGCCGATTTTGACTATCCAGCGACTCAAAACCAAACCGTCCCCGCACACACAGCCCACCGTGGCCTTTGGCCGTATCGGATCGATCACCCCACTTATTCTTCCAGGACAGTGGTGATGTGACCCGGACGACTTCTTCGTCCTTGGTTTCCAAATACATCTGACAGCCATCCCCGCAGTAATTGCAGGTGGTGGTCGTTTTTTTCATCTGCCACGGCTTATACAGATACTTGGAGAACTTGTTTGTGATCGCACCGACAGGACAGACCGCCAAACAATCCCCGCAGAATTCGCAATTGAGGGGAAGATCCCCTTTGGGGACGACCTGATTGAATCCGCCCTTCTTCATGAATTGCAAGGCGTCGATCATCAAGACATCCTTGCAGACATTGATGCATTCCGCACAAGCGATGCACCGATTCATATTGAAGTCGAGAACCGGGCTTCGCGTATCCTCGGGGATGAACTTTTGTTTGGCATTGGCGAGATTAGTCACCCCGTGCTGAAAAGCCATATCTTGAAGTTCACAATGGCCGTCAGCGTCGCACACCGGACAATCAAGAGGATGCACGGACAGGTGTTTCTCAACAGCCTTCTTACGAGCGAGGAAAAGATCCTCTCCTTCGGTACGAATCACCATTCCCGCTGCTGCCTTCGCCGTGCAAGAGCGAACAGGAGCTTTTTTCCCTTCCTGCATTACGAGGCACATCCCACAGGAGCCGAACGGGTCGAATGTGTAGTGATAACACATCGCCGGAATGATCTTCCCCGTCATAGAGATGACGTCGTAGAGCGACACCCCATCCTTTGCCGTGACGGTTTTACCGTCAATGCTCAGTTCAATGCTTGTGGCTTCAACGTCGGGATTGGTCGCTGGCTTTAGTCCCATGTGTTGTCCAGATTTGAGTCTTTAGTTATTAGTGTTGAACTGAAACTCAGCACTCACAACTCAGCACTCTCTGCTTGCTATCGGTCGCATTCACCCATCACAATATCGTAAGTCCCAAAAATCGTGCATGCGTCGGAGATCATATAACCTCTGGCCATATGATCGAACGCACCCATATGGATGAAGGACGGAGCACGAATCTTCAATCGATACGGCTTACCCCCACCCGTACTGACGATATGGAAACCCAATTCCCCTTTGTGAGCTTCTGTACCGCAATAGATTTCTCCAGGCGGGGCATCAAACCCCTGCGAGAACAGCTTGAATTGCTGGATCATTGCTTCCAAGTTCGTGAACACCCGTTCCTTCGGCGGCAGCGTGACACTCGGAGCATCCGCCATGATGGGCCCTTCCTGCATCTGTTCCAGACATTGCCGGATAATCTTGACGCTCTCATACAGCTCCATCACCCGGATCCAATACCGGTCATAGGTATCGCCGTTTTTCCCAACCGGCACGCTGAACTCACACTTCGGATACGCGCCATAGGGTTCATACTTGCGCAGGTCATAGTCCACGCCGGATCCACGCAAAACAGGTCCGCTCAACCCAAAATTAACGGCGTCTTCCGCAGAAATGACGGCGACTCCTTTGGTGCGTCCCAGCCAAATACGATTTTTTTCAAGAAACACCTGGTATTCATCGATCTTCGGTGGGAAATAATCGAGAAACTGCTTGAGCTTGTCGATTAACGCAGGCGTCAAGTCGCGCTCGACCCCGCCGATCCGATACCAGCTGGTCGTGAGACGGGCTCCGCACAGTTCATCAAACCAGTCCAGCAAGATTTCACGATCTCGAAAACAATAGAAGAAGACGGTCATAGCACCAATGTCGAGCGCCTGAGCACTCAGCCAAAATTGGTGACCGATGATACGCTGAACCTCAGCAACAATCGTCCGCAAGTATTCCGCCCGTTCCGGCACTTGTAAGTTCAGGAGTTTTTCAACGGCGCGGCAATACGCAAAATTGTTGTACATCGCACAGACATAGTCCAGTCGGTCGGTATGGGGAATGAACTGATGGTAGGTACCATCTTCCGCAAGCTTTTCAACGCCACGATGGAGATACCCCATCACCGGAGTCGACTTGACCAGCCGTTCCCCCTCCAACTCCAAGATCACCTTAAGCACACCGTGCGTACTGGGGTGCTGGGGCCCCATGTTGAGCAGAAGCTCCTCAGTCCGTAGAGTCGGAAGCGTCTCACTCTCCGGGTGTTCGGGGTTGACCTTATAAACCGTGGTTCTCTGATCTTCGAATGCCATACCGGTCGAACATCCTATCGAGGGACTTCATCCAAAAAATCGAATGTGTCTCGCCAGCCTTTGCCACGCAACGGAAAATCTTTTCTCAGGGGATACCCCTCGGTATAGTCATCCGGCATGAGAATGCGGCGGAGATCAGGATGGTTCCGGAAGCGGATCCCCATCATATCGTAGACTTCGCGCTCCATGAAGTCCGCCCCCTTCCAGAGATCCGTCAAAGAATCCACCACACAATCAGTCTCAGGCACCCGAGTCTTCAGTCTAATCCGCTGACGTTTTCGAATCGAATAGAACTCCCAGACCACCTCAAATCGCTCTTCGTCATCAGGCCAATCCACAGAGCTCACATGGACGATATAGTCAAAATCCATCCCAGGATCATCGCGGAGGAATTGGGCGACCTCGCGAAGCTTGTCACGAGTCACCGTCACAGACACATCGCCACGCCATTCACTGACGTTGGTCACACCAACCGAGAACGTATGCTGAATCCGCAGTAAGAGAGGATGCATGACCCTGCGTCAGACCTTCAAATTTGCTTTCACCTGATCAGGCTGAGCCACAAACACCCGCTTTTGCATGATGCGCTCTTGCAACTTGAGGATACCGTCCAAGAGAGCTTCTGGGGTTGGGGGACAACCAGGCACATAAATATCAACGGGAATAAAGCGGTCGACCCCCTGTACGACAGGATAGCTATCGTAGATATTCCCAGATGTCGCACAAGAGCCCATCGCAATCACGTACTTCGGCTCCGGCATTTGATCGTAGATTTTTCGGATGACCGGCGCCATCCGACGGCAAACCGTTCCTGCCACGATCATCAAGTCCGATTGCCGTGGCGATCCTCGGAACACTCCAGCCCCAAAGCGATCCATATCGTACCGTGAAGAAACCGCAGCCATCATTTCTATGGCACAGCAGGCGAGCCCAAAGGTCATCGGCCATAGCGAGCCTTTTCTGGCCCAGTTTACGGCCTTTTCAAGAGATCCCGTAATGACGTCCGGAACCCCATCCTTCTCATGGCGTCCCAGTTGGATTAGTCCCATAGAATCCTCAATCCCACTCTAGAGCGCCCTTGCGCCAGGCATACACGTAGGCCACGACGAACAACCCAATAAAGATCAGCATCTCGACCAATCCGACTATCCCGATTTTGGTGAACACAACCGCCCATGGATAGAGAAAAATGACTTCGATGTCGAAGATAACGAACAACATCGCAAAAATGTAATACCTGACAGGGAACGGCATACGGGCGTCCGAGAAAGGCTCGGCTCCACATTCATAAGTCGATAACTTTTCAGGCTCAGGGTACCTTGGTTGTACAAGGTAGCTGACCAATAGCGTCAACATTCCCAAGATTAACCCCATAAAAATAAAGAGGAAAATCGGGAAATACTTCGTCAGATATACAAGAAGAGCCTCTGATCCGCTCATACGATTTTCTCTTACAAGGCATTGACCTGAAAGACTATTCCAGGCGCAAAGGGTGAAATATTAGTTCGCCATTATTTGGGATAGCAAGAGAACAAAGGACCTAAGTCCCGATCACCCGAAAGCCCTACAAACTCTTAGTGAGGAGGAGGGTGAAAAATTGATTGACTATTGAGAGGTTAGAAATTTATGAGCACCACCATCATGGGACGAATTGGTCACTTACAACCGTTCTGGGTTGTGCGCTGCGCAGGGCGAGCAGGCCTCGCCTGCTCCCATTCTAGAGTCAGGGGAGAAAACGCCTTGACGGTTCGTCGCCGATGAATTTGGGTTTCGATTCGGACCTTCGTAGGAGGCTCCTCAAGGATGAGGAGATACTCGTCGGCCGCCTCCTCGGACTCCATGCCGCTGCTCACTAAACGACTTGAGAAAGTGTACGGACCTAGCATATCGAATAGGTTACCATCTGAAAGAAACGTCGGTCAAACCCCCTTACACATTCAGTTCAAATTCTTGACAAGAGAGCGTTGTTTGCTATGGTCTTTTAAGCGATCTTTGCCTTAATTAAGGACTCCATCTATGAAAATCACGATCTCTTTCCTCCTCGTTCTGTGTTCGGGAATGAGTCTCTCCCCTGATCAAGCTTTCGCCCAGGTCTCAAACCTCGATTCCGTTCGAATACTAGACGGAGGGCTCGCTTTCGCCAGTGGAATGATCGAGAAAACCTCCCCGATCGACGGAACCGTGAATTTAATCACCGGTGACAATCAATCATCGGGGAATCGAATGCTCTTAGGAAAGGGAGACTCTCTTTATCTCAAATTGGATAACCCTGCCGATGTGGCATCCGGAGATCTCTTTACCGTGTACCGACGGGTGCGAAAGGTATTTCACCCGGTCACTCGAGAATACCTTGGGTTTGTGGTGAACCGTTCAGCAGTCGTGAGAGTGACGGCTGCCGACCACGCCCTCACAACGGCGGAAATTGTCGTGAATTATGGACCGGTTGCTCCTGGAGATCCTGTCGCGCGATTTAGAGATCCAGCCCTGGATACTAATACCAGCGCGGCCACGAACGTGGCCGACCTTGAAGGGATGATTATTGAGCTTCAGGCCGACCGCACGATGACATTGGTTTCACAATCCAATGTTGTCTACATCGATCGAGGAAGAGAGGATGGACTGAAACCAGGGGATCTCCTCGATATTCACCGTCATAGTGTTGGGCTACCGCCCCGCAAAATCGGGCAGCTTAAAGTGCTCTCCGCGGAGGCGAGCACAGCCGTTGCCAAAATCCTGAGGGCAAATACCCGTGTGATAAAGGGAGATCGGTTCAAATTCGTCGGAGTTCCTGAGACCTCCACTCATCCTGTTGTCGCACTCGCACATGCATCGGCGGACCAGAGCAATCCATCGCCTGTTGGACCAACTGCCGATGTGGTTACCAGCAAGCTGAAAGTACACGACGCCTCCGGACAAAGCCGCCTGAACCTAGGCGAGTTGGCCAAGTTCTTGCGCTATGAATCAGGAGATGCCGCGATCAAGTCTGAGAATTATGCCGTGCTCGATCAGTTCATCGAATATCTCCGCACCAGCGGCGATGCCCGATTGATTCGCATTGAAGGTCATACCGATAACGTCGAAATCGGTCCTTCCCTTAAGGCTCGTTATCCGAGCAATTGGGAATTATCCAAGGTCCGTGCAAACGGTGTTCTTCGCTATCTTGTTGAGAAAGGCGGTGTTGACCCAGCCAGACTCACAGCCATCGCCCTCGGGGACAGCAAGCCAACCGCGTCGAATGAGATGGAAGAGGACCGCAAGAAGAATCGCCGAGTGGAGATCGTGATGTATCCCGCCGAGACCGATGTTTCTGAAGAGTCCCATCATGGACACACCTTGAACACGAATGCTTCCAATTTGAGTGCACATGGAGCTGCCGGTCAAC
>JAMXAU010000014.1 GCA_024281365.1 Nitrospira sp. | reverse complement strand
AGGTCGGTCCCCCTGTATCCGATGGCGTGACCGCAATACCTCCCGTATTTGGTCGACCGCATCAAACACATCCTCCGCGCGATCTGTTGACGCAAATACCCCACCGACGGATCCAAGGAAAGACGTTCCCAGGACTTTTCGTTCGGCAGTACTGAAAGGAATCATCACCACATCATCTTGGTCGCTCCCTGAAGGACTCTGCCCTTTCGGGCTTAAGACACCGATCACCCGGATCGGAACATTCTTGAGGCGAATAATCGCTCCAACCGGCTCTTCTCCCGGGTCAAACAGATTGTCCGCCACCGTCTGCCCAATCAGCGCAACACGGGCGGCGGTATCCATGTCCGTTTGCGTAAAGGGACCTCCGCTGCTGTAGGCCCAGGCTCTGATGGTCAACACGCTCGGTGAAGCCCCGATCACCGTCGTGCTCCAGTTACGCCCCCCACTCATCACCTGCATCGTGCCTGATCGAGACCAGCCTGCTTCAGCCAACAGAGGAATCCTCTTCTTTAAGTCGATGGCATCGGCCACTGTTAAGGTCACAACGGCACCCTGCCCCCCACGCACGCCACCAATCATCGAATAATTCGGCCAAATGAGGATACCGTTCGCCCCCATCGACGCGATCTGTTTCTGCACGGCGAGTTTCGCCCCCTCTCCGATGCTCACCATGGCAATCACCGCACCGACTCCGATGATAATCCCCAACATCGTCAACCCAGCACGCAGGCGGTTGCGTTGCAAGACTCGCAGCGCCGTCATGACTGTCAGCCAGACAAAGGTCGCCACCGGCCCCCCTACGAATGCACTCGATGGTGGATCGGACGATCACTCAACACTTGTCCGTCTTTGATCACAATTTCTCGTGCGGCGTGAGCCGCGATATCGACTTCATGCGTCACGAGAATGACTGTGATCCCATCACGATTCAATCCTTCAAGAATCTCCATGATTTCCAGACTTGACCGCGTGTCCAGATTGCCGGTCGGTTCGTCGGCGAGGAGCAAGGATGGGGAGGTGACCAGCGCCCGAGCAATCGCCACTCGTTGTTGTTGACCACCTGACAGTTGTGTGGGGGTATGATGCTCACGGCCCTTCAGCCCGACCCGTTCAAGTGCGGCCGAGGCGAGGGCTCGCTGTTCTTTCAAGGGCAGGCCTCGATACATGAGCGGCAATTGCGCATTCTCCAATGCACTGGTTCTTGGAACAAGGTTGAAACTTTGAAAGACAAAACCAATTTGTCGATTCCGAATCTCTGCCAACTGATCCGGCTGCAACCCCTTCACCTCAACACCGCCCAGCTGATAGCGTCCCTTACTCGGTTGATCGAGACAGCCAAGAATATTCATCAACGTCGACTTCCCTGAGCCGCTTGTCCCCATAATGGCGACAAACTCACCCTTGTTGATCGTCACACTGAGGCCCCGCAATGCCTGCACCTCAACGTCGCCGACTCGGTATACTTTCCAGAGATCTTCGCAGACAATGAGTGGGGACATATCCCTACAAAATCTCAATCATCTTGTCCGGTTGAAAGCAGAGGAACGTCGCTCGGTGTGTCACCATCCTCAGACATCCCAAAGAGACCTCAGCGATTTCGAGGACGGGGCGGGCTACCAAACCCTGGCGGGAGCTCGTTGCCCCTTCTCTCATCTCCTGATCGTTCAATCCCGATCACAACCAGATCACCCTCCGTCAGGCTCCCGGATATAATCTCCGTTAGAGCGCCGTCCGAGATACCGGTCTGCACGGGCACCGCGACAAGCTCTCTACTTTCTGTCTGTTTCCAGACGGTTCTCGTCTCCATGGTTCTCCTGTCAAGCGTGACCGGATGAGCCGTGTCTCCGCTCGACGTTCGTCCACCGGCGTCTCGCGGACTCCCTTCGCCTTTCGGAGGCACAAATCTAAGCGCGGCATTGGGAACTTTGATGACCTGATCCTTCTGCGCGACCACAATCGAGACATTCGCAGTCATACCGGGCTTGAGTCGCAAATCGGCGTTATCCACACTGACCACCACATTGTAGGTCACAACATTCTGGACACTGATCGGTGCGAGCCGAACCTGCTTCACGATACCCGTAAACGAGATCCCTGGGTAGGCGTCGACGGTAAAGACGGCTTCCTTTCCCTCCGACATCCCCCCGATATCCGACTCGCTGACATTCGTGTCGACTTGCATTTTCGTCAAATCAAGCGCGATGAGAAAGAGATTGGGCGTGGCGAAGCTGGACGCTACCGTCTGTCCAACCTCGATGTTGCGCGCCACCACGATCCCCTCAACCGGCGAACGGATCACCGTATATTTCAGCTCGAGATCCGCGGCATTCACCGCCGCCTCAGCTTGCTTGACCTGTGCCTCAGTGACGCGGAGTTGTGCCTCTGCATTTTGGTAGTTCGTCGTGGCAACATCGGCATCATTTTGTGAAACAAACTGCTCCGGCAACAACACTTCTACACGACTGAGTTCTCGCTTTCGTTGGGCCAATTCGGCTCTCGCACGCGCGACGCTCGCCCGCGCCATATCCAGATTGCTCGCAGCCTGTTCCCGACGAGCCTTGAACGGCTCCGGGTCAATGACCGCCACAATATCCCCGACCTTGACGCGCGAATTGAAATCGGCGTGCAGGCTCTTGATCATGCCCGATACTTGCGTCCCCACCTGCACGGATACCACAGGATTGATCGTCCCGGTCGCACTGACGACTGAAATCACCTGCCCACGCTCAACCGGCGCCGTTCGATATCGAACAGGGGCCTTCCGCTCTCCGTTAAAAAAGACATAGCCTCCGATGCCGACACCGACGGCTAAAACGCTAAGAATCAATCCAATTCGTCGCATACATCACACACGTTCGCACGAAGACATCTCTTTATCCTATCAGGAAGACTGCCAAGAATCACGTTTCCTCCGTCACGAGACATATGATCATTCCGGCACACCGATTCATCTCGGTACGCAGGTGGACTGTCACGGACCAATGGAATGAACACACGCCCAGCGGGAAATCCGAACACGGGAGGATCAGGAAGGAACGATCACCGGCTACCTTGCCAAGAAATGCTCCAAGAATGTGGTCGAAACATGGCCCTTCTGAAAATCAGGGTCATCAAGGATTCGGCGATGAAGCGGGATCGTCGTCTTGATCCCCTCAATCACGAATTCGCCCAGGGCTCGCCGCATCCGCGCCATCGACTCTTGTCGATCACGACCATGGGTAATCAGCTTCGCAATCATCGAATCATAATGCGGCACAACGATCGAGCCTGACTCCATCGCAGAATCCACTCGCACGCCAAATCCTCCCGGGGGACTGTATTTGGCGATGGTTCCGGGAGAAGGGGTAAACTTCTCAGGATCTTCGGCATTGATGCGGCACTCCAGACTGTGGCCGGTGAGCACGACGTCTTGTTGGCGCAGCGAGAGCGGATGCCCGGCTGCAAGCCGAATCTGTTCCTTGATCAAATCGACACCCGTCACCATTTCAGTAATCGGATGCTCCACTTGAATCCGGGTATTGACCTCCATGAAGTAAAAGTTTCGTTCCTTATCCAGAAGAAACTCCACCGTCCCGACATTGCGATAGTGCGCAGCCTTGACGGCTTCCACCGCCACTCGCCCGATCTCTCGACGAAGCTTGTCGTCGACGACAGGGGATGGGGTTTCCTCGACCAGCTTCTGATGCCGCCGCTGGATGGAGCAGTCACGTTCCCCGAGATGAATCACCCGGCCCTGCTGATCAGCCAAGACCTGCACTTCGATATGGCGAGGCTCCAAAAAATAGCGTTCAAGATACACCCCGTCGTTTCCAAACGTCGATTTGGCCTCGGCTTGAGCGGCTTGAAAGGCTCGTCCCAGGTCTTCGGCTCGATTCACGACCCGCATCCCACGACCTCCCCCACCAGCCGTGGCTTTGATGATAACCGGAAAGCCGATCTTCTGGGCAGCCTGTAACGCCTCTTCCTCACTCCGCACTTCCCCTGGACTTCCTGGAGTGACAGGGAGCCCTCGTTTCGCAACGATCTCTCGGGCTTTTGCTTTATCCCCCATCATGGCGATATTCTCAGAGCTTGGCCCAATGAACTTAATCCCGATAGATTCACACACCTCGGCAAAATGGGCATTTTCTGAGAGAAACCCATACCCGGGATGAATCGCATCGACTCCGGTAATCTCCGCTGCGCTCAGGACATTGGGAATGTTCCGATAACTCAGCGCGGAATCGGCCGGTCCGACACAGACTTTTTCATCAGCCGCCCGGACATGCATCGCAAGGGCATCCGCCTCGGAATGAATCGCGACGGTCTGAATACCGAGCTCCTTGCACGCGCGAATGACTCGCAGCGCAATTTCTCCACGATTGGCGATCAGCACTTTTTTAAACACGTCTTGGCTCCGACACGATGGAGAGAATCACCGTGAGAATGACCTATGAGGTAGCTTTAGGATCGATGAGGAACAGGGCTTGACCGTATTCAACCGACTTTGTGTTCTCCACGAAGATCTTCACAATCCGACCATCTATTTCGGACTCGATCTCATTCATGAGCTTCATCGCCTCAACGATGCAGAGCACTTGGCCCTTCTTGACCACATCGCCTTCATCGACATAAAAATCCGCATCGGGAGAAGGAGAGCGATAAAACGTCCCAACAATCGGCGAGGTCACCGTCACGAACCCGGCAGTGCCTTCCATCCCCGGCGTGACAGAAGGAACGGCATGCGACGGTTGCTGAGGAACGGTCGGAGCCGACTCCTGATGCACCGCCACCGGAACCTTGGCCGGAAGCTCATGCCTCAGCCGTATCCGAACACCCTGGTGCTCAAGCTCCAGCTCGGTCAGATTATTACGCCGAAGAAGATCGATCAGTTCCTGGAGATGTCTGCTGGAACCGATCGTGGGCATGGCTTCACCAAGCGGCGGGCCAGGCCTCTCCGGTAACACGATACGACGCGCTTTTGGCTTTGAGCGACGACCTCTCACCGAACACGCTCCACATAAGATCGCGTACGCGTATCGATTCGAATCACCGTCCCAACCTCCAGGTACAGCGGCACCTTGATGGTGGCTCCTGTTTCCACGATGACCGGTTTTGTTCCTCCGGATGCTGTGTCTCCCCGCACACCCGGCTCTCCATCGACGACCTTGAGTTCAATAAAGTTCGGCAATTCTACCGCAATCGGACGATGCTCATAGATGAGGATCTTGACGACCATGTTTTCTTTCAACAGATCGGCGTTCTCCCCCAATTGACCTTTCTCAAATGTCAGCTGCTCATAGGTCTCCGTATCCATGAGCGTATAGGCCTCGCCGGCTGCATAGAGAAACTGCATCTCACGTTCTTCAAGATCAGGCTCTTCAAATCGCTCTCCAGATCGAAAGGTACGATCCAGCACATTCCCTGAGAGGTAACTCTTCAACTTGGTACGGACAAATGCCCCACCTTTGCCGGGCTTGACGTGTTGAAACTCAACAATATAGAAAGGTTCCCCTTCAACCATCAGACGGACACCGCCACGAAAATCAACCGTGGAAATCACTCTACACTCCCTTCGATGAAAAGAAACACCCCTAGCCTACCAGTAGGATCATGCCAGGTTGGTTCTGCCTCTCACTGCAGGCGAGGCCTCTGGTTTGGAACCCGTCGGCAAGGAGTGAGTGACATGCTCGCATAGTCCACGCAAGGCCAACAAATAGCCGGATGGGCCAAACCCGGATACCTGCGCGACAGCAACTCCAGACACATAGGACTGTTGCCGAAACGTTTCCCGCCGATAAATATTTGACAGATGAACCTCGACCGTCGGGAGATCGACGGCCGCCAACGCATCGCGTATTGCGATGCTGGTATGAGTATAGGCTGCCGGATTGATGATGATCCCCTGACAATCTCGGCGGGCTTCCTGAATCCACGTCACCAACTCTCCCTCATGATTGGATTGCCGGATCACAAGCTCGGCTCCAAGTTCGTCTCCCAATCTGCGGAGGGAAGAGTCAATCGTTTCAAGGGAGGTTGTCCCATAAATAGACTGCTCGCGATTGCCCAGCAGATTCAGATTAGGACCATGCAAAACCAAGATACGGAGCACGGCGCGTATGCCCCCTTCCACACAAAACGAAAACCACCCTTACCTCGGAGGCGGCATTCTAGCAGTCTGCTTTCAGAGGGTCAAACCGTGGACGTTACACAGAAGTGTTCTGGATGGAATGTGGTGGGCCAGAAACATCACGGCGGCGCGCTTGGATCAAATGAAGCCACTGCTCAAGTCGTGTGACGGCGGACCTGTTCATTCCAGGAGGACTCAAGGATAGGGCAGCACCGACTGGCTCGGCGCATTCGGTTACGCCGGGTCGGATCCTGGCCAAATGATCATCACCATCATTCCCTACTACCTGGTTCACCTGCTCATACGCACGCCCTAACGCCACCATGGCCGTAATGAAACCGGGATAGGTCTTCAGGCCATCCTCAAGCACAGCTACGGCATCTTCCCACCGACCAGCCTTCCCATACTCTTCGGCCAGAGGGATAAAGACTTTTGATCCTGGCTCTTTGGCGAGCGCCATGGCCAATCGATCGATTTCGGCAGCGTTGTCCGTCTTCTTAGACCCAGAAGCCATAAGCAGGATTACTCCACGAGTGATTGTCCACGTGGTACCATCAGGCACAAATCACGCACCGCATTCAGAATCTCATCTGCCAACCGCCGCTTGGGCATCAGACCGAACGCTCTCTGCTCTCCTGTGGCTGAGAGAATTGTCGCCGCATTGTCATCACTACCGAACCCGCCACCTGCGTGCGTCACATCATTGGCGACAATCAGATCCAATCCCTTTGCTCTCAGCTTGTCCTTGGCATGGGAGAGCAGCTGTTCTGTTTCTGCGGCAAACCCGACAACAACCTGTGATGTGCGCCTTGCGGAGAGCATCGCAAGAATGTCCGGCGTCGCTTCGAGCGCAAGCTCAATCGCAGATTTGCCCTGTTTTTTCAGCTTCCCTGAAGCTGGCACCCGTGGACGAAAATCGGCAACGGCAGCCGCCATGATCAGGACTGTGCAGGAAGAAAAGTGCCGAGACAAGGCATCGGCCATCTCACTCGCGGTATTCACGTGAACAGTCGTGACCCCCGACGGAGGCGTCAATGCGGAAGGTCCCGTGACCAATACCACGTCCCCACCTCGTGCACAGACCGCTTCTGCAATGGCATACCCCATTTTCCCGGATGACCGGTTGGAAAGAAATCGCACCGGATCAAGTGGTTCCTGGGTCGGTCCGGCGGACACCAATACCCGCTGGCCTCGCCAATCTCGCTGAGGCAGTAACGCAGCATGAACTGCGTCCAGAATTTTTCCCTCTGCGGGGAACCTTCCCTGTGCGATCCGACCTGATGCAAGTGGGCCCACTTCCGGATCAAGCACGACCACTCCACGCGCTCGGAGCGCATCCACATGTTGCGTAACTGTGGGATGAGTCCACATCTCCCCGTCCATCGCGGGAGCAACAATGACAGGGCAGCGAACATTCAGCAGCATCGTGCTCAAGACATCATCGGCAAGGCCAAGCGCCGCCTTCGCCAGAAAATGCGCGGTCGCCGGGGCTACAAGAACCGCATCGGCGCCCTCTGCCATGGTCAGATGCGGCATGGTTTCAGGAGCCTCAAAGAGATCGGTGACCACACGATGACCTGAGAGCACTTCAAACGTCAGAGGCGTCATAAACTTTGTCGCCCCCCGTGTCATGAGAACCGATACGGTCGCCCCTTGCTCCCTCAACGCGCGAAGCACACCGACAGCCTTATAGGCGGCAATACTCCCCGTCACTCCGAGTACGAGGTGTTTGCCACCAAGAGTCACGGTGGTCCTCGCTTCGTCCACCATTACTCCTCGGTTGGGACTACCGCCGGCTGCGCCGTATCATCCACATACACGCTGAGCTCTTTCTTGATCTCTCGGGCGTCTTCCCCGGTCATCATCGCAATACGCTCGGTTTCGCCTTCTTTCCCACGCTTTGCTTCCTTCATCGCATCGCGCGCTTCCTTGCCCATCAAATACTTCACTTGCCCTTTCAAGACCTCGTCAAGCGCAACGGTCGTTTCTTTTGTAAACCGAGAGGGTCCCCCAGGCCTGGCGCCCTGGGTCAAATGTTTGGCTCTCTGCGAGGCGACGATCACCAACCGGTGCCGAGAGTCGAATTCATTAGACGTATACTGCGGTAACAAATTCAGCATGTCGATCATGATATGGCGCTCTCCCTGTACGATAAAATGTGAGTAAAGCCCCTCAATCTGCCGGTGCTACGTTCACCTCAGCGGTAAAGCTCCGCTCAAGCCACTGCAGGTCCATCCGCTGGGTCTTCAGACGTTCAGCCTGAAAAATGCTCTGTAACTCACGAAGAGACTGCTCTAGATTTTCATTTCGAACGATGTATGAGTATTCACGAACACACCAGACTTCGTCCTTTACCTTGCGGAGTCGGTGCAGGATCTCCTCCTGAGAGTCCGACGCTCGGCTCTGAAGTCTGGCACGGAGAATATCCATAGACGGCGGGAGGATGAAGATGGACACTGCATCGACAAACCGCTTCTTGATCTGCAGTGCGCCCTGGACATCGATTTCGAGCAAGACGTCAACACCCTGCTGAATCTTGTCCATGAGGGGGCCCCGAGGAGTTCCATACCAGTGGTTATAGACATGGGCATATTCCAAAAATTCGTCACGCCTCACCATGTCGTGAAATACTTGGTCCTCAATGAAAAAGTACTCTCGTTCATGCTCTTCTCCGGAACGAGGTTTTCTCGTTGTCGCGGATACGGAATGCCATACCCCTGAGATCGAGGCCACAATCTGTTTGCACAAGGTCGTCTTTCCGGCTCCTGAAGGAGCCGAAACGATAAACAAGATTCCCTGACGCCCTGGAACAGGTCGCCCCTCAGGCAGGTCGGAAGACAGATGGCATGTGGTCGCTGGGCTGCTCATTCGACGTTCTGTACCTGCTCACGCAAACGTTCCATTTCTGCTTTCATTCGAACCACCTCTGCGGCAATCGCAGAATCATTCGCCTTCGAGCCAATGGTATTCACTTCACGCCCCATCTCCTGCAGAAGAAAGTCCAGAGTCTTCCCGACCGGCTCACTATGCTGAACAGCCTGTTCAAACTGTACCATATGCGCATCCAGTCTGACCAATTCTTCCGTAATGTCACACCGATCGGCGTAGATGGCCAGCTCCTGGTTGAGTCGCGGGAGATCCGGAATGGTCTCTCCAAGCAGCTTCTCTACACGCAGCTTCATCCGATCAAATGCTTCCTGTGTCACGGATGAGGCACGGCCGGCGATCACCGTCTTGCCGGTCCGTACGCAAGCCAAGCGACAAAGAATATCCTTCGCCAGCAGACCACCCTCCTTTTTGCGCATGGTGGCCATATCACGGACCGCTTTCGCTCCTAACTGCTCGACCAGCTTGAAGAGCTTGGGATCATCAGTTGACTGTTCGGAAAGCACAATAACATCACGAAACCCAGCCATCGTGGCGATGTCAATCGATCCTTTCAGCTTCAACGTGCGTTGGAGGGCTCGAAGCGTGTGATGGTAGTGCTTTGCTAAGCTCTCGTCAAGTTGAGGCACTCGCCCATTCCCCCGTGCTCCCTGGAGCACTACCGTAAGATCAACGCGTCCACGAGCACAATGCTGCTGGACGGATTTCTTCAGTATTTCTTCCATCCCTCCCATTGATTTCGGCAGGCGGATGGATGTTTCCAAAAACCGATGGTTGACTGATCGCACCTCGATCGTGACGGTCGTTTCCGCATACGTTCCCTGGCGCCGACCAAAACCGGTCATACTCGTGATCATCTGGTTAATTTTCCTTCCCACTCGCACACATCCGAGAGCGGACAGGCACGACAACGGGGCTTCCGTGCAAGACACACGTATCGTCCATGCAGCAACAGGCGCTGGGAAATATCTGTCCACTCAACTTGTGGGTAGATCGCCTGAAGATCACGCTCAATCTGTTCAGGGTTTTGCGAATGACTCAAATCCAAGCGATTCGCGATACGCTTCACATGGGTATCGACAATGACTCCCGGTTTCCCAAACACTCCTCCGAGAAGTACGTTCGCTGTCTTTCGTCCAACACCGGGGATGGACGTCAGTTCGTCCATCGTATTCGGTACGTGGCCACCAAAGCGGTTCGACACAGCCTGCGCACAGCCGACCAAGTTCTTTGCCTTGCTCTTGTAGAAACCCGTTGGTTTGATCAGCGCCTCCAGATCGACCGTCTCCGACTTCGCCAGAGACTGTGGAGTCGGATATCGTCGGAATAATGCCGGTGTCACTTGATTCACTCGCTGGTCCGTACATTGTGCGGAAAGAATCGTGGCAACCAAGAGCTCCCAGGGAGAACGGTGTGCTAACTCTATCCTCACCTCCGGTATGGCTTGACGTAGCTGTACGGCAATTTTTTCTGCACGGCGAGACGAAGAGCCTGTCTTTCTGAGATTGGTCGGTATCATAAACGTCCGATTGTGCAGCGCTTACTCGTAAGTTGCAAGGGCAACCGCACCATCGCCCTGAGGCATGTCCGCCGTTTGATCATCGACAGGCATCAAGGCTTTCACGTGCGACTCCAATCGAGCAAGCAGAGGGCGCAGCGTGGTGGGCTGAAGTGCAGAAATCCCGATGGCTTCATACCGTCGGCAGAGCCGTTCAACTTGTTGAGGAGAAACCCGGTCACATTTATTGAATACGAGCACTCTCGGAATCGCCGTCAGCTGCAGCTCGGCCAGGATGGTTTCTACAGCAGTGATCTGCACGTCAATATCGACAGCGCTGACATCGACGACATGGAGCAGGAGATCCGCCTCGCGAAGCTCATCCAGCGTCGTCCGAAACGCGCCGATCAATTCCTGCGGAAGATCGCGAATAAAGCCCACGGTGTCCGTAATGATGACTTCCCGGTCTTCGGGAAATCGCAACCGTCGGCTTGTGGTATCAAGTGTTTCAAACAGGCGGTTTTGAGCTGAAACCTGGCTCTTGGTCAAGACATTGAGCAGAGTAGACTTCCCAGCATTGGTATACCCGACCAGCGAGATCACAGGAAGTCCGAATCGCCCTCGTCGGGATCGTCGCCGGTCTTGGTGCCGCGCGAACCTCGCCAATTCCCGCTCCAAATGCGTGATCCGCTCACGAACTCGTCGTCGATCCGTCTCAAGTTTTGATTCACCTGGCCCCCGCGTCCCGATGCCTCCTCCCAAACGCGACAACTGCGTGCCGCGCCCGGACAATCGCGGCAACAGATAGCGGAGCTGTGCCAATTCGACCTGAATTTTCCCTTCACGGCTATGTGCACGACGGGCAAAAATATCCAGAATCAGCTGCGTACGATCAATAACCTTGATGTCCGTCATTTCTGAAATGGCACGGAGTTGGGCCGGCGAGAGCGTTTGGTCAAAGATGACCATGTCAGCCCCACGGTGAAGCGTCTGAATCAACACGTCTTTCATTTTACCGCTTCCCAGCAGATAACGCTGATGTCCATCCGATGTTCGTTGGGCCATGCGATCGATCACCGTCACATCAGACGACGCTGCCAACTCCGCCAATTCAGTCAAACGTTCCTCCTGCTCCGCTCGGCTTTGTACAGACGCACTCACAAGGATTGCTGACTCCTTTCCATGTGCAACCGAGTACTGCGCAGCAGCCTGCTGAAGCTCCGTTTCAAGACCCTGAATAAACTCGTCGAACGCAACCTTGAGACTGTGAAAGGGAATCGACGGCCACACCTTGAACAATTGGCCTGCGGCGTTGGGAGGCAGCAAACTCGCCATATACATGTGCCCCAGCTGCCCATCATCGGCGACACTAAGGACGCCAATGAGATCGAGTCGCAAGAAAGCGAGGTCGGTGAGCACTTCCTGGTTCAGCGGCTGATCATGCAATTGCGTCCGAATAAATCGCAAACCACGAAGAGCCCGACTGCCGGCACGGAACAAGGCGAGCGTCGCAGGAGCGAGCGTCAACTCCGTTCCCACGATGACTTCCTGAACCTGTCCCCGCCTGGTCAGCAGCACACCGATCGGTCGACGGAGTTCACGAGTAAGTTGGCCGAGCACCTTGGCCAGATCCGGAGACATGATCGTGTCACTCGTCACGCGACGACGGTAGAGTCGTTCGAGCGCGACGAGCTGGCTCGCGCGAAGCCCGGCAATATGACCACGGATGTCAGAGATGGTTCTTCTCCTTCTACTTCGGGAAACCCGCAGTGACCGAACTCGTCTCACTCAAAATCATTGAACCATCCATCGGATAAATGTCCAGATCAGAAGAGCAGGGCTCTCTACGCATCAGTCGCTCACGCCCCGCCGACGCAATCATGGCTGCATTGTCCGTACAGAACTCCATCGGAGGAAGCGACAGTCGGAACTGCCCATGCCCCGCTCGTTCGTTCAACACCGCACGTAGTCTCGAGTTCGCTGATACACCACCTACCACCGCAAGCGCAGATAACCTCGATTGCTTCAAAGCCGCCAAGGACTTTGTCACCAGCACCTCTACGATGGCCTCCTGATACCCAGCCGCAAAATCAGCGATCTGTTCCGGCCTGAGCGGAACGGCCATTCTCCGTAACTTATACAGTAATGACGTCTTGAGACCACTGAAGCTAAACTCAAGACTATCCCTTCCCCCATGAAACCGTGGGAACGGAATGGCCAGTCGATCTCCTGTCAGAGCAACTCGGTCAATCGCCGGTCCTCCAGGATAGCCTAGGCCAAGCATCTGAGCCCCCTTATCAAACGCTTCGCCGGCAGCATCATCGCGAGTGCGCCCGAGCAGAATACACTTCCCATTTGTCTCACGACGATAAAGATGCGTGTGTCCTCCGGAGACAACCAGAACAATGCAAGGAAGGGGAAAGGTCGGATCGGCTAACCATGCAGAAGCAATATGGCCCTGCAAATGATCGACCCCCATAAGAGGAATGCCGAGTCCGTAGCTCAAGGCTTTGGCATAGTTCACCCCGACAAGTAACGCCCCTGCCAATCCCGGCCCTTGAGTGACCGCCAGAGCCTGAAGCTGACGCTTCTCAATCTGAGCTTGCTCCAACGCGCACATCACAACCAAATCAATCTTTCCAAGATGGGCTCGAGCTGCCAATTCGGGAACCACCCCGCCGAATTTTTCATGGACGGAGTGCTGCGACGCCACAACATTGGAAAGCACCGCTCCACTGGAACCAAGAACCGCAGCGGCGGTTTCATCACACGAAGATTCAATACCGAGGATCGGCCCCGATTTCCAGACCATCTAGTTAGGATCTTCCTGTACTGAAGTACCAACGGTCGCCATGTGCTGACGAGATTACCCAAGCCCGTTGAAACAAAACGGCCTCTGTAGCCAGATGCTACAGAGGCCATGTCCATCGTATTGAATCGCTGAACAACCAAAGAACGGCACTACACCCCAGCCATGGCCTCCTGCTCGATAAAGGCCGGAGCCCCATCCCGCAAGACCACCTTCACCTTACGGCTTTCCTTAAACCGCCCCCTGATCAATTCGTCAGAAAGGGGATCACCGATGGCGCGTTGGATGGCCCTCCGCATCGGTCGCGCCCCATAGAGCGGCTCATAGCCTTCTTTAATGAGCCACTGCTTGACTTCATCATCAACCTCGATCTCGATTCCTTTGTCGACCAGCCTCAGATTCAACTCATGGAGAAGGATGTCCAAGATATTGTAGAGCTGTTCTTTCTCGAGCTGATGGAAAATAACGATTTCATCAATACGATTCAAAAACTCTGGGCTAAATGACTTGCGAAGCTCTCCAAGCACCTCTTCCTTTTTCCGACGTGCGGCTTCCCCTTCCGTACTCTGGAACCCCAGCGACACACCCTTCTGGATCATCTTTGTCCCAATGTTGGACGTCATAATGACCACAGTATTCTTAAAATCGACTTTTCGGCCGAGGCTGTCGGTCAAGACTCCGTCATCTAACACTTGGAGCAGCACATTGAACACGTCAGGATGCGCTTTTTCGATTTCGTCAAACAGGACGACGGAGTACGGCCGACGACGAACCTTTTCCGTCAGCTGGCCTCCCTCCTCATACCCGACATAGCCCGGAGGGGCACCGAAAAGCCGAGAGCTGGTGAATTTCTCCTGATATTCTGACATATCAACGCGAATCAACGCATCTTCGCTGTTGAACAGAAATTCCGCCAGAGTCCTGGCAAGTTCTGTTTTTCCAACCCCTGTCGGCCCAAGAAAAATGAACGAGCCAATTGGTTTTTTCGTCTCTTTCAAACCGGCTCGAGATCGGCGAATGGCTCTGGCAACGGCTGAGATCGCCTCGTTTTGGCCAACCACCCTCTTGTGAAGGAATTCTTCCATTCTCAAGAGCTTATTCGATTCTTCCTCTTCCAGCTTGAAGAGCGGAATACCCGTCATTTTTGAGACAACGTAGGCGACATCTTCCTTCCCAATCACAGGCTTGTTTTTCTCTTGGTTCTTTTTCCACTCTCGTTTGGATTCATCAAGTAGCTTGCGTAACCGCTCCTCTTCTTCACGATGCCGAACCGCTTCCTCAAAATTCTGCGTAGAAATAGAGAGCTCTTTCTCGCGAGAAACTTTCTTCAGTTCTTGCTCCATAGCCTTCAATTCTGAAGGAAGCGCATAAGTCTGCAGCTTGGCGCGTGAGCCGGTTTCATCAATCAAGTCAATCGCCTTGTCCGGCAAAAACCGATCAGTGATGTACCGATCGGACAACTTGACGGCCTCCACGATCGCATCCTCCGTGATCTCCACCCCATGGTGTTCTTCATAGCGATCTCGAAGCCCTTGAATAATACGGACGGTTTCATCCATATTCGGCGGCTGGACATAAATCGGTTGGAACCTCCGCTTCAATGCCCCGTCTTTTTCGATATGCTTCCGGTACTCATCTAACGTGGTCGCGCCGATACACTGAATTTCTCCTCGCGAGAGCGCCGGTTTCAGCATATTCGATGCATCAATGGACCCCTCAGCCGCTCCAGCACCCACCAGTGTATGTAGTTCGTCAATGAATATAATGATATTACCGGCCTGAACAATTTCCTTCATCACAACTTTGAGACGTTCTTCAAACTGTCCACGATATTTCGTCCCCGCGACAAGAGACCCTAGATCCAATGCGATGACTCGACGCGAAAGCAGGTTGTCTGGCACCTCCGACTGGATGATCCGTTGGGCAAGCCCTTCGACAATAGCTGTTTTCCCGACACCCGACTCCCCAATGAGCACCGGATTGTTCTTGCTTCGCCGGCTGAGAATCTGCAAGACCCGCTCGATTTCGTCAGCCCGACCAATCACGGGATCCAATTGACCTTCCTGCGCCAATTGGGTCAGGTCACGGCCGAACTCATCCAACGCGGGAGTATTGCTCTTCCGATCACGCTCACGAGGAGCAGACTTCCGCAAAAACGTCACGGTTAACTGACGCGCGGTCAATAGATTCGCCCCTAGACTTCGAAGGATTTTTCCACCGATCCCTTCCTCTTCACGTAACAGTCCGAGGAGCAGATGTTCACTCCCGATGTGGTTGTGGCCCAATAACCGAGCCTCCTCCACCCCATATTCAATCACCTTCTTGACCCGTGGGCTAAAGGGGATCTCCCCAAACGTCATCGTCGTCCCCCCACCGGGCAAGTTTCGTTCGATTTCCAATCGGATCTGCTCAGTCGACAATCCCATCTTCTTCAGGATCATGAGAGCAATCCCGTCGGACTCACGAAGGATCGCCAAGACCAAATGTTCGGTGCCTAGATAGTCGTTCTGATGCCGCTCAGCCTCCTCACGCGCAAGGATGATGATCTTCCGACCCTTATCCGTAAATCGTTCGAACATCCTGCCTCCTTCTCGGTGAGTGGAACCCCGGCCGCATTCAAGCAAACCCTTGAAAAACCTTGCTCTGATTCTAACCACAGTATGTTTGAGAGTCAAGATTGAGCAGAGAACAAGACTGGGAAGCACGGTGCTGAATTATGAATTCCGCGATCTCCACTGCCTGAGAGCTCGATTGACCTATACAGGTATCGCTTCAACCTACGCATCTCTTCCTGTTATCGTATGGTTTATTCGGCCGTTGCGAAATGCACGCTGGCAGAGTGAAGAAGCAGGTCAAGGAATCCTCTATCGACAATATGGAACGCCCAACAGCCTTTCCGTTGACACAAAATTGCGCATCCCGATACAATTACAGTTCCTATCCGCCCACCATCATGCTTGGCATTCATGAAAAGTAAAAGTATTGGGATCTTGACGAAGCCAAAGTTCCCCGAAGTAAAGACCACGCTGCTCGGCGTAGTCGCCTGGCTTCGTGAGCATCACATCGACGTCTTACTCGACACGACCTCCGCACTGTTGTTGAACGAACCAGGAGGAATCCCTAAAACTCAACTCGCTCAAAAGGCCGATGTTTTGCTGGTACTGGGAGGGGACGGAACCATTCTCAGCGCGGCGCGACTTTCGGCTGAACGAAGCATTCCGATTCTGGGAGTCAACATGGGAGGGCTTGGATTCCTGACGGAGGTCCGACTCGACAACCTCTATCCGTCTCTCGAACGAGTCTTCGCCAACGATTTCGCCCTTGATGAACGGCTGATGCTTGCCACACATATCCACCGGCATGGAGAAACGGTCGCGCAAGGCGTCGTGCTCAACGATGTGGTCATCAGCAAAGGCACCTTGGCTCGCATGATTGAACTGCACGTTGCAATTGGAGGCCAATTCGTAACGAATCTTCGGGGAGATGGCCTCATAATCGGGACACCCACAGGCTCTACCGCTTATTCACTCTCCGCCGGGGGCCCGATCATGAATCCCGGCCTCCAAGCGCTCATCCTGACACCAATCTGTCCACACACCTTGACTCATCGACCCTTGATCGTGCCCAGTAATGCCGTCATTGAAGTGACACTGACCAGTAAAGATGATGGATCAATGGCAACGTTAGATGGGCAAGTCGGCGTGGCCATGACACAGGGCGACACCGCCGTCATCCAAGCTTCAGAGAGCCGGACTCGGCTCATCAGATTTCCTGAAAGCCACTATTATGAAGTGTTACGGGAAAAGTTAAAGTGGGGACATAGTTAAGGACGGGAGAGCGGTCTACCGGCTTCAACGACTTGTCTGTTCGATATATTTCAGCATGTCCTGATTCGCCGAAAACTTGAACTCACCGATACAGTCGGTCTTCTCGGAGAATGTACGTTCGGCCACATCCAGAGCCCGCAGTCCATTCACATCAACCGGTCGACTCTGTCGTTGCTTTAACCGCACGTGCAGACGGTCCAGGACGTTGTTCACGCCTCCCCCGCCGGTCTTCGTTCCCAAGTACCGTTCAACCACCTCGGCGCACCAGTCGCCATCGCGTTTCGCAACACCAACGAGGCCTTCACTGGCTTTTCGAGCCCAACCCGCTAAGAAGACCCCCTCCATCACCTTGCCGGTCGATTCATCATACGCCTGGAACAGGGCATCATCAGGATCATTCCCGGTCTTGTTCGGATTGGTGGTAAACACTCCATTCTTATAGGGGAGCCCGACTGTCTCATCGACCCTATCACCGACAGCAAACACCACTGAATCACAAGGGAACTCGTAGTACTCTTTCAGGCCGACAGCGACCGTATCCTCTCCCTTAGGATCGAGCCGATTGTCTTCCATTTCGAGTCCGCACACGCGATTGTTGGAATCAATGAGAATCCGTTTCGGAGAGGCAAGGAAACGAAAACCCATCTTTGTCTCAGACACTTTTGGTTCGCACTTGGTAAACTCGTCAGTAAATGCCTTCAAAACTTCCTCAGGGTTCTGTCCGACCTTGGTGAGGCGGTCCTTGATACGGGCAAACTCAGCGTTGATCCCCTGAAGATCCATGTTGGCACAGATACTCCGAATCTCCTTGGGATTGTATTTTCGTTCAACCGGTCCACGTCGCACGATCGCCGTAACCCGTTCGACCTGTTTATAGCGGGTTAACCAGTGGGCAATATCCACCATCACGTCACCAGCCCCGATCACTGCAACGTGCTTTCCCATGTCAAAGGGGCGATCCCCAAATCCCGGAAGCCGATTGAAGTGATAGACGACGTCTTTTGCGTGAAACACACCTTGTGCAGAATCCCCTTCCACACCAATGGCTTTGGTTCCCTGAGCACCGATGGTAAAGACAACCGCGCTCGCCCCTAGCCCACACACCTCTTCAACTGTGAGATCCTTTCCTTTCCCAATCGTGACGTTCCCTAGATAATGGACGTTCTTCTGTTGAAGGAGCTCCCAGTACTGTTTTTTAAGACCCCCGCGGAGCTTCAACTTGGATGGGAAGATCCCATATTCCGCCAACCCACCGAATTTAATATCACGGTTTAGAATGATGACCTCGTGCCCGACTTTTGAGAGAGCAGCCGCCACTGCCATACCAGCCGGCCCTGCTCCTGCCACGATGACAACATGTGCCTGCGATCCGCTCATATTCGCTCGTCCTTCGATATACGTAGAAAAGCCTTGATTATCAACGATCCGCGGACTGTAACATAGCGATTCCTGCACTGTCAAAACGGGTGGCGCATTGACGACTCAAAGGAAACGCCGCCCATGGCCACTACTTGCACAGTTCTCACCCGTCGTCTACAATCCACCCGCTTCTACGGAGAAGCGCTGCGGGTCACACGCACGATCCGTTTCGGTCTTGCTTCCTAGATATCCAGGATCTCCGGTGCCTCTCTCATTCAGAATAGGCAGATCCATCACAACCAGTGAGACTCGACAAGGTTCTTCATGCCCTCACACCCGACGGCTGCTCCATCAGACACTGGCCCCCAACCGACTTCTATTCACTTCCATCCGGCTTGTATGGATGGTCAGCCATTCTCTCCCAGGCAATTGCGCCCGGACGAAGCCTATCTTGTACCGGACTTTGATCAGGCAGAAGTACTCATTGCTCAAGGCATCAATAGCGCTCGCGTGGCAGTGAGTGCTCATCGTACGGAATACTCTCAGGTGGCGGGAGAACTGCAGCTCGTGCCTACCTCACCATTCACATTTGACGAATCCATCGTTGTGGTCCTTCCGACCTATAATGAACGTGCCAATCTGGAGGCACTGGTTACGGCAATCGGCCGATATCTCGTCACCGATATTCTGATTGTGGACGACAACTCACCGGATGGGACCGGCGATCTGGCTGATCAGCTCAGCACCGGCTACCCTCATATCCATGTGCTCCATCGGTCCAAAAAGGAAGGGCTCGGGCCAGCCTACATCGCGGGCTTTCAGTGGGCCCTCCAGCGACCGTATGATCGAATCATTGAGATGGATTGCGACTTCAGCCATGCCCCGTGGGATCTTCCCCGCTTAGTTCACCGCAGCCACACAGCCGACTTGGTCATTGGAAGTCGTTATGTGCCTGGTGGTGGAACGGAAAACTGGAACGCCCGCCGACGCCTTGTATCCCAATGCGGCAATCGCTACGTGAGCCTTTTTCTGGGCTCGATTATCCGGGACTGGACCGGAGGCTTTCGGTGTTATCGCCGCGGACTGCTGGAGGAGATGGCCTTGTCGACCGTGCAAGCCAAAGGATACATTTTTCAAGTCGAGTTAGCCTGGCGAGCCGTACAGCTTGGAGCAAAGGTGTCCGAACTCCCCATTCGATTTAGCGACCGTGTCTTAGGCCAGAGCAAGCTTGGGTGGTCATCGATCATCGAAGGACTGATGGAAGTACCCAAGATGTGTTTCAGAGGACCAGCCAGGTGCTAGCCCGCATTATTCATGACTGTTCGTGGCGAAATCGCCCAACCGCGTCGTGAGACCGGCGCGCGGAGCCCGGAGGACCAGAGGCGTACTCGTGCAGTACGTCGAGGGTCTGAGGGGCGAGCCCGCTGGCCCCAGGCTTGTCGCAACAGCGGATCGGCGATTGCAGCAGAAGAGTCATGAATAATGCGGGCTAGGGTTCTCGCCTCCCAGACTTGTAAGCCCGCGCACTCCTCCCCCTGCTAAAGATACCAACGGAGAGATCAGCTGGGATCCCGCGAGCAGAGGAGCTGACCGTTCGTGCAGGTCCTCATGAGCAATGTGACCGGCTCAGAAGATCCAAGTTTGGTTAAATCAATAACCAGCTCATCTTTAGCGTTGGCAAAGATCCCATCAAGCAAGCTGCTTTGCAGGGGAATTATCGCCTCAACCGGCTGAAAGAGTAAATCAAAACCCTTGGCCGCAGTCGGCCTCATAGGATAGCGGCGGTCGTAGATCATGCCATAGGCTGGAATACCGTAAATGATCCGCCAATTACCCAGCAAAAAATGCAACTCCGCGCCATGGATATACAATCCACCCGTCGTAATAATGCGCCGAGCAAATGTTTGCGGTTGGCTGAGATAAAACGTGACACGCTCGTTATAGGAGGCTTCTGCCAATGCTCCCGCCAGTTGAGCCGACAAGAGCGTAATCTCCTCATCCGTGAAAGCCTGAACCAATGGAGACTCTCCAAGAAACCACCGTTGCAGAGCGGTCCGGTGCTCCTGCACCTTCATTCCCGTCAAGATTGTACGTATGGTTCCCGGTTCTATGAGGAATGGGTGAGTATGGTGAGTAGGTGGCCATTCAGCGAGCACATCGGAATCTTCTTCAAGTCGCACATAGTTCACAGGATCTTCGTACACGATCCGTGAGGGGATGTGTGGTACCGCGCAACCGACCAACAATACTGGAGAAAGAGTCAGCCATACGATAACAATCGACATCACTGTGTTCAGCTTTTGATCGTGCGTCCTCCGATCGTTCACCCCTCCTTCCCCCTTATACTTTTTCACCCCTCGCTGATCGTGACCGTCATTTCAGCACGCTCCAATGGATTGTCCCTGCCGTCACGTTTCATCGCGACAATCTTGTCGGCGACGTCCATACCGCTCACCACCTCTCCGAAGACGGTATATTGCCAATCGAGGAAGTTTGCGTCGGCGACACAGATAAAGAACTGCGACCCGGCGCTATCTGGATCATTCGATCGGGCCATCGAGACGATGCCTCGCTTATGGGGAGTACTGTTGAACTCTGCCTTCACTTTGTACCCAGGCCCACCCATGCCATGCGAGGAACGATCTGGACTCTTGCTGTTCGGGTCTCCACCTTGAATCATGAATCCTGGGATTACTCGGTGAAACGTTGTCCCGTCGTAAAATCCCTCTTTGGAAAGCTTGATAAAGTTCGTGACATGACCGGGCGCCACATCTGAAAAAAACTTGAGCACAATGTCGCCTATCGGTTGCCCCTTGCTCGTCACGGCAATGGTTGCTTGGACTTTCTCACTGTTCTCAGCCATTCAATCTATCCTTTCTCACATTATCGAAAGAGAAACGGCGGTGGCGCAACTCCGGCCTCCAACCCCTCATTCACGGCAATCCATGAGCTCCCGTCGTCGCTCCGGAACACTCCGGAACTTGTTCCGGCATAGAGTCCGGTCTCCTTGGAGCCAATCAACACCTGGATAGCCTGGTTCGTCAACCCCCTGTTCACCGGAGTCCATTGCTTCCCCTGATCCACGGTCTTAAAAATTCCGTTCCCCGTCGCCACAATCAATGTCCGATCGCTCGACACAATACCCCGGATGGAATCATTGGGCAATGCCCGACTGATCGGTCGCCAGGTCAGTCCACCATCGGCACTGCGGAAGACGCCGCCGTCGAACGTTCCGGCGACAATGTTCTGATCGTAATCAATGACGAGGACGCGGATGAAGTTTTCGATCATCCCTTCATGATCTTTCAAGCCATGATGTAACCGTACCCACCCTGATGACCGAGGGCTGAACCGAAAGAGGCCTTTCCCAGATGTTCCTGCGAATAACGTCCCATCAGCCGAGCGAGCCAGGGCATGAACCAAAATATCGTCCAATCCTGTCGTGACGGGAATCCAACGATCGTCCGAGTGCCGCAGACGATACACACCATCACCTGTTCCAGCAAAGAGTTCCTGATCAACTGCCAGGAGAGCCTTCACCTCCAGCTGTTTGAGCCCAATACTGACCGGCTGCCACGAGTGGCCGTCGTCTCGGGAGCGAAACACCCCTCCACGAAACGTCCCGGCATAGACCGCGCCATCCTTGGTGGAGGAGAGACTCAATATAAACGGATCAGTCACTCCCCCCCCCACTCGAACCCATGTTGAACCGCGATCGGCGCTACGAAAGATGCCGTGTCCAAATGATCCAGCGTAAATCGTCCCATGGCCGTCCATGACGAGCGCTTGCACGCTGGCAACGGATTGTTCAAATGGGCCAGGCGATGATGCGGGATCGGCCGCCGGGATCAGAGTCGGTGACGACGTGAGATGCTCCTGAAAGGCCTCACCCTCTGCCACATACTGAAAACCACCCCCCACGAGCATGGTCACTGTGAGAACCGAGATCCGACAAGCTTTTTCAAATTGAGCCGTCATCGCACCCTCGTTCCCGCAGTATTGATCGGCAGATCCGGGTCAAGCGGCAAATCAACGTCACGGTGAGTCGGATTCCGTCCAAACAACCGTGCGCCAAGAATTCCGACCTCATACAGCGCCACCAGAGGAACGGCCATCAGCAACATTGTAAACAGGGTGGCATCGGGCGTGACGACCGCCGAGACGATCAGACAGAGCAAGATCGCATGCTTCCGGTACCGGGCGAACGTGCGTGCGGAAGCGAATCCCGTCATCGCCGCAAGTGTCATGACCAACGGCAATTCAAACGCACACCCGAAGATCAGCAAGAACTTCACATTGAAATCAATATAAGTCCCCACGCTCAGTTCCGGGGTAATGTCGCGGTCCAACCCAAAACTCACAAACCACTCGATCACGAGCGGCAGAATCACCACATTGCAGAACACCAAGCCTAATGCGAACAACCCACCGGCAATCATAAACAGCGGGATGGCCCAGCGTTGTTCGGTCGGCAACAACGCTGGTTCAATGAACTTCCAACACTGGTAGAAAATGACCGGCAGACTCAAGATCACCGCCGCCAACAACGAGACCTTGATCGAAGCAAAGAGCGCTTCCGTCGGCCCATAAAATGCCAGCTGGTTCGGGAATGGGCGATTCAGCCAGGCCACCATCTCCGACGAAAACGTGAACGTAAGCACCAGTGCGCTCACCATCGTCGCCCCGATGATGAGCAATCGCCGCTTGACGGCTTGGATATGAAGAGCAAGCGGATGCACGACGTGCTGCATAAAACCGGCTAAGGATCCTCAGTATGTCTGACAAGTGGTTGCTTACCGTGCTGGCTCCAGTTGTTGGTCCCGATACAGACGAATGAATTCTGCCAGCTTGTCTTTCTTGACCAATTTCTCTTTTTGAATCCGTTTTTTCTCGATCTCTTCGTTTGGCGTCAGCACATGACGCCTTTGTAGCTCATTGAGCTCAAGATCCAGGCGATGGTGAGACTCTTCCAGCTCTCGAAATTCGGTGTTGGTGTGGCGAAGTTGTAACATGATCGCATCTTCCGTCAACATACGACACCTCCCCTGGTTAGAGTGAATCTGGTAACGGTGAGTCACCTCCTGAGCGGCCGGTTTGATCGCGCTGCCGCCCACCTGGCAGTACAAGCGGATCCATTTCCATTAAGAGTGCGTCTTCTGTGGGATGGGTGTAATACTGAGGACGCCTGCCGACCGGCATAAACCCCATCTGCGTATACAGCGACCGTGCAGCATCGTTCGAGGCTCTGACTTCAAGGATCGCTCGAGTGGCGGCCTGTTCAAACCCCTGGCGGCAGGCCTCCATCACCAATGCCCGTCCCACTCCCTGCCTGCGCATCGTCCCTTGAACCGCCAAATTCATCAGCCGCAGCTCTTCAAATACAATCCAAAAGCAATGATACCCGAGAATCGCTGAATTCGCTTCTCCCCTCGACCGATCCTGGCTCAACGCGACAAGAAAATGTGCGAAGGGATTCCCCGTCAACTCAGCCTCCAACATTTTGCGCGTCCAAGGCGCCGAGAAGCAAGCCTCTTCTAGTGCAACAATCTCGGACAACATGTCCGCTGTCGCGGGAAGAATCTGCAGGTCCAACATCGCGCTACCACCACACGGATGAATCACGCCCTCGATCGTTTCCGGCCTCGCGCCAATCGCTCTGCCGTCTTCCGCTCAACACGGAGTTGACGCCTCGCGACTGAGGAAAGCCCTCCTGACTGTTCATATTGAATATCGGCCTCAGCCCGTTGGACATAGAGCGGAGCCACGACCTCCCCAGCAACCTCCCCTCGTTGAAGCCGACTCATCCCGACACGGGCAACCGAGACGGCCGACGGTGAAAAGAGCTGGTCTGATCCGACCCGCACCATGCCCGCCTTTGTCAGCAGGTCGTGGGTCTCTGGTGCCATCGCCGCCCATCCCGCACCACAAACCAATGTCGGTTCATGAAGACTCTGAACGAACGCCTGTTCCGTCCCGACCTGCTCACCGAGCACACGCTCGATATCCCCATCCACACCCCGACGAAAAATAGCCCAATACACTTCTCCCCGACGGCTGGGCAACAGAGGACAAACCGGCATCGTGCTGTCCACATTCCAGGCCATGGCCTCCAATGTTGGAACAAGAACCAGGGGAAGTCCGGTTGCGGCCCGGAGTCCGAGGCCTGTGGCGAGACCGACTCGAATCCCCGTAAACGAACCAGGCCCAGCTGAGCAGATCAGCCCGCTCAGCTCATGAAGTTGCACTCGCGATTGCGTCAGCAGGCGATCGATGGTCGGCAACAGCAATGCACCATGGGCCCCACCGGCCTCCTCTCCATGCTGGGCCAGGACGCCGTTTTCATCAAGAATCGCCACACTCTGCCACGTCGTGGCCGTTTCAATTGCGAGGATCTTCATCGTTGGTTACAAGGTCTGTCCCAAGTCTTCCGCTGTGATCGTCTGATTCTGATGCAGTTCATGGAAGGTGACCTGCAGAGCCCCCTGCCCTCGGCCATCCTCAAGAGAAATTTTGAACGGGCGCAGGGATCGAGTCTCTGCATCGGCGAAGGCCTGCGACGACACGGGACTTCCCTCATCCAGAGGCCTAAAATCATCATAGTGAATCGTGGCTTCAATCTCCCCATCCCCGCCGAGCCGCTCCTCCTGCACCACCAGCAGCCGATGGTCAAACCAGAGACGGCGAATGAGTGTCCTCGACGAATGGCCTCCTCCACGTGCCACCCCGTAGACATCGAGGCGATACCGACTCCGCTCCAGTACAAGCTTGGCAGTTTCTTCTCTAGCAAGCGCATTCGCACCCAACAGACCTCCGATGGCCCATGCACTCAGCTGAGAGAACCGAGCAAGATGCCCCTGGTCTTTTAAATCGGTTTGAGAACCGGTATAGACTTTTCCTTCCATCGGGAGCCGGAGCCGATACCACTCATCGGCTTGGACGAACTCAAACACTTCCCCCCCCAACGGAGTAAAGCCTTTCAGCCTCAGGGCATTCGGCCGTCGATAGTACACCGTTCCCTCGACTCGGGAGAGGATCGGAATCAATCCGCCCCGTACCTTGACGCTGAACAATCCTTTCATGGACGAGACTGCGGCGTCACGTTGGCGTAGCAGGGCGGTTAAGTCCTCAGCCGTGACTCGTTTGAGCGGCAGCTCTTCCTTGGGACCGAACGCGGTGCAGCCGGCAAGCAAGACGAGCGGCCCAAGGATGAAGACCAAGAACAGACGCGTGATGATCATCTGTGGTGACCGTTCCATCCCAACCCACACACTACGCCAAGACCACGTCGAGCGCCTCTCTGACCTCTTGAATCCCAATGAATTCCATCCCCTCGATTGGGTTCAGCTTCGTCAAGTTTCTCTCAGGTAAGAGGCAGCGTTTGAACCCCATTTTTGCCGCTTCACGGATGCGCGCCTCAGCCTGACTGACCGCGCGGACCTCTCCGCCTAAGCCGATCTCGCCTAACATCAGAAACCCCGGTTCGATAGGGACATCCCGCAGGCTCGATGCGACTGCCGCCACAATTCCCACATCGATGGCCGGCTCATCGATGTGCATGCCACCCACGACATTGACATAGACGTCCTGCCCGGAAAGATGCACGCCCAATCGTTTTTCCATCACCGCGAGCAACAGAGAGACACGATTCAATTCCACCCCATTCGCCATCCGCTTGGGCATGGCATAGCTCGTCGATGATACCAACGCCTGCAGCTCGACTAGGATCGGTCTTGTTCCCTCAAGACTCGACACCACCACCGATCCCGCACTCCGCAGGGAACGCTCAGCCAAGAACAATTCGGACGGGTTACTCACTTCTTCGAGCCCGGCGTCTTTCATCTCGAAGACGCCGATTTCGTTCGTTGATCCGAATCGATTTTTCACGGCACGGAGAATTCGATAGCTGTGGCCCTTGTCACCTTCGAAATACAACACGGTATCGACGATGTGCTCCAATAACCGCGGTCCGGCGATCGCCCCTTCCTTCGTGACATGTCCAATGATGAAGACCGGTACGCCGGCGCGCTTCGCAAACCACATCAGTTGTCCGGCCACCTCTTGCACTTGACTGATGCTGCCCGGCGCAGAGGTGATCTGTTCCGTGTACACGGTCTGAATGGAATCGACGACCACCGCGACGGGTCGCACTTCCTGGACCGCCTTTAAGATCAGTTCGAGTGACGTTTCAGCCAGAATCAACAGATGCGGGTGTTCGATCCCCAATCGCTGTCCACGCATTTTGATCTGCCGAGGCGATTCTTCCCCTGAGACATAGAGAACCGGAGCCTCTTTCGTCGCCAACCGTGGCAAGGCCTGGAGCAACAACGTAGTCTTCCCGATTCCGGGGTCACCGCCGATCAAGATCACCGCGCCGGGAATGACACCACCTCCCAAGACTCGATCAAACTCGCCGATGTGGGTCAACCGACGGTCCTCGCCCACCACCTCGATCTCTGCGATGGGTGTGGCCTTGGCTTGAGCGGTTTTCAAATCAGCAGGCCGGCCCTTGCCGGTTGCCGCTTGCCGCTCTTCTTTCATGGTATTCCAACCGCCGCAGTCGGGACAACGGCCGAGCCATCGTGGCGATTGATGGCCACAAGCCTGGCAGGAAAAAACAACCTTCGCCTTCAACGATGGATCCTCACAGATAACAATCGCCTCAATGGCTATCTTAATGGATGGAGCAGGGGAAGGAAAGGACCACGCAGTATGATGACACTGGGCTCGCATCTCAAGACTTGTGCTGTACCATCCGATATGGTCCAGTGACGTATTAGCCCATAGCAACCACCCATGAAAAAGCAAATCCGGATCGAAGAATTGACGCTGGGCATGGTGATCGACAAGCTCGACCGGTCTTGGTTGAGCACACCGTTTTTTTGCCACAGGATGACGATCACCTCCGCCAAGCAAATCGCGCAGCTGAAAGCCTGCGGCGTACAGACTCTGACCGTCTGCATGGAGGCCGAAGAGATCCGTGAAGAAGCACCGACACCCTCGACTCCTGAGGACACACCCGTCGAATCAACAAGCAAGTTCACGGATCCCGTCCCATCCCCCACTCCGACATATGTCCCATTCGAAGAAGAGTTACCGGCGGCCAAGCAGGTTTATCAGGCCGCCAAGACCATCGTGCAAAATGCGATGCAAGACGTACGGCTGGGACGAGCGCTCAATGTCGATGCCGTGCAAGCCGTCATCACTGACATGACCGAGAGTGTCTTTCGCAATCCGGACGCCCTCCCCAGTCTGTCACGGCTCAAGCGATTCGACGAATACACCTTTTACCACTCCGTGAACACGGCCTTGCTCGCGATGTCCATGGGCCGGAGCCTTGGCTTCGATCGGTCAATGATCCATTTAGCCGGCGTCGGCACACTCTTACACGATATCGGAAAGATGAAGGTCCCTCTCGAACTTCTCAATAAACCTGGTCGGTTCGAGCCTCATGAAATGGAGATTGTGAAACAACATGTGCTCAGGGGTGTCGAAGTCCTTTCCAGCACGACCGGCCTGGGCGACACGTACATCCAGCCGGCACTCGAGCATCATGAGCGAGTCAACGGCGACGGCTATCCGCATCGACGCGCTCATCAAGACATCAGTCAGGTCGGCCTCATCACGGCGATTGTCGATATCTATGATGCCATGACAAGCGACCGGGTCTACCATAAAGGCAAACCGGCCCATGAAGTCCTCCAATTGCTGTATCGGCTCTCGCTTGACGGTCACCTCGACCCCACACTTGTGCAACGATTCATCCAGGTCGTCGGAGTCTATCCGGTCGGATCAGTGGTGGAGCTGAATACCGGTGAGACCGGTATCGTCAAACGGATCAACCATAATGCGCCACTGGCACCGGTGGTACTGTTCGTCAAGGGCGCAGGAAATACGCTCCTCTCACACCCGCAGGAAGAAGATCTCTCTCAGCAGACAGCGACACCACCTCGGAGCATCAAAGCTGTCCTCCACCCCCACCAGACCGGCATCGACCCAACCGTCTACCTCGATAAGAAAGCCGCCTAGCC
>JAMXAU010000013.1 GCA_024281365.1 Nitrospira sp. | reverse complement strand
CGTCCACCTCTCCCATTGCACAAGTCGAAGATGTGTACAATGCCATCCAGCTCGTTGGGGATGCCGTCGGTGATGTTGTGCTCTATGGGCGCGGAGCCGGGTCCATGCCGACCGGGAGCGCGGTGGTCAGCGATGTGATTGCCATCGGGCGCAATATTTTAAAAGGTGCGATCGGCCGGGTGCCGGTTGCCTCATTCCAACAGGACCATCGGCGACCGTTACGGGTCCGGGCCATGGAAGAGATTAGTTCACTCTACTATCTCCGGTTTACCGTGGTGGACCGCCCTGGAGTCTTGGCCCAGATCGCGGGTGAACTCGGACGTTGCGGGATCAGCATCTCCTCGATGGTTCAACAGGGGCGACGAGAGGGGCAGACTGTCCCGGTTGTCATTAAGACCCACATGGCCAAAGAACGCGACGTACAAACCGCACTTCGCGAAATCAATCGGCAGGCATTCGTGGCTGAACCGACGAGATTGATCCGTGTGGAAGGTAGAGACGAGTAACCGATGAATCGTTGGCGAGGGATCATAGAGGAATACCGTAAATTCCTCCCTATTACCGAGAAGACTCCAGTCATCAGCTTGGGCGAAGGAAATACCCCGCTGATTCGTGCTGTACGACTGGCCAAGGTGATTGCGCCGGGCATTGAACTCTATCTCAAGTTCGAAGGGGTCAATCCTACCGGGTCATTTAAAGACCGGGGGATGACCTTTGCCATTTCGAAAGCGGTGGAGAGTGGTGTGCGGGCGGTCATGTGCGCGTCAACGGGGAATACGTCAGCTTCCGCCGCTGCCTATGGAGCTCGAGCCGGATTATCGGTGTACGTATTGATTCCAGCCGGCAAGATCGCGATGGGCAAGTTGTCCCAAGCGATGATGCATCAGGCTACGGTCATCCAGATAGAAGGAAACTTTGATCAGGCCCTCACCCTCGTCAAAGACCTGTCGGTGTCACTTCGCATCGAGCTCGTGAATTCCGTGAATCCGTTCAGGATTGAAGGGCAGAAAACCGCAGCCTTTGAAGTCTGCGATCAGCTCGGCGATGCTCCTGTCATTCACGTCTTGCCCGTGGGGAATGCAGGAAATATCACAGCCTATTGGAAGGGCTACACGGAGTATCGTGCCGCCAGTCAAATCACACGACTGCCCCGCATGATGGGGTTTCAGGCGGCAGGTGCGGCTCCCATCGTATTGGGGAAGGTCGTCGAACAACCACAAACCGTGGCGACCGCCATTCGGATCGGCAACCCTGCAAGTTGGTCGTCGGCTTTGAAAGCTGTGGAGGAGTCATCCGGCGCGATCGATATGGTGACAGATGACGAAATTCTTCAAGCTTATACACTGGTGGCTGCTACGGAAGGAGTCTTTTGCGAGCCGGCCTCGGCTGCTTCGGTGGCCGGTGTGGCCAAGCTCCATCGCAACAAGACTCTACGGGAAGGTGACACGGTGGTCTGTACTCTGACGGGACATGGACTGAAAGATGCCGATACAGCCATCTCCGTGTCCAAACAACCACTCACTGTCAAGGCGACGCGCGATGATGTCGCCCGATTATTGAACGTGTGAAAGGCGTGTGGATTCGATGAAATATGTGATCGTACATGCTGGTGGGATGGCGGATCATCCACAAGCAGAACTCAATGGTCGAACACCACTGCAAGCGGCAGCCACTCCCCATCTCGATCAACTCGCTCAAATCGGGGAACTGGGTCAGCTGGTGATTCCACGCGAGGGGATTCGTCACGGAGGTGGATTACTCGGTGCGGCGATCCTCGGCTATGACCCGAAGAAATATTATCAAGGGCCTGGCCCGCTGGAAGCGGCCAGTCTGGGTGTTGCAGTCACGGAACACGACGTGGTCTATCGCTGTACGATGGTTACACTGCGTCCGGAAGGCGGGAAGGGCGCAGAAATCAAGAAATTGGGGCCTCACGTCATCATGGATGATGCGACAGCCGGCTTGATCGAGACAGAAGAGGCTCGTGAGTTACTCGAGGCGATCAACGAGCAGCTCGGTTCCGAAACCATTCAGTTCTTTCCTGGCGCGGGGCATCGCCATCTCATGGTTTGGGTCAATGGCAAGCCACGAGCCCTCTGCAACGATCCTCAGTCCGTCCTCGGTCAATCCATTGCCGATGCCTTGCCTACGGGCGACGGCGCAGACATTCTCCGGAAGCTGATGGATGCGGCGCATGTGATTATGCGCGATCATCCGGTCAACGATGAGCGTATGGCGGAAGGGAAGAAACCGGCAAATTGTGTGTGGCTGTGGGGTGAAGGACGAGCGGTGATGTGGCCAAGCCTAACCGAAAAGCATGATATTGCCGGGACCGTCGTGGCAACCAGCGATGTCTATCGCGGCGTCGGGATCTGCGCCGGCCTCGAGGCGGTTGATCTCGAGCGGCTCGCCGACGGCGATCTTCGGACCAGGGCTTCCGTGGCGCTCGCTGAGTTCGCCAAGAAAGATTTTGTGTATGTTCATGCCAGGTTGACGGACGAGATTATTCACGGAACCGATATCAAAGCCAAAGTTCGTGGGATCGAAGAGTTCGATCAGCACTTGGTTGGTCCGCTCGTTGAGGGGCTGGCGAAACAAGGCCCCTTTCGGTTCCTCGTCGTGTGCGAGCACGGACGAGGGGTGAACGGTCAGCCATTCTATGCCTTCGGCGAGGGGGGCAAGAAGACTGCTGGATCAGCCAATCGTCGTTTCACCGAGGTGGATGCTCAGGCCGCTGATATGCCTGCCCGTGATGCCACCAAGTTCATGAACAAGTTCTTCTCCAAAAGCTGACCATCGTGGCGCTGATCGTCCAGAAATACGGCGGCACGTCGGTCGGGACAATCGAGCGCATCCATCGCGTCGCTGACAGGGTGGCTCGTACCCGGCAGGAAGGCAATCAGGTTGTCGTCGTACTCTCTGCGATGAGCGGGGAAACAGACCGACTCATTAAGCTCGCCCACGAGGTGACGGCTACTCCCGATGATCGCGAAATGGACATGCTGCTCTCCACCGGAGAGCGGGTGACCGTTGCCCTCTTAGCGATGGAATTACGCGGTCGCGGCATTGATGCCCGCTCCTTTACGGGACGGCAGGTGGGCATCATGACCGACAGTGCTCATACGAAGGCGCGGATCGCGCGCGTGACGGCCGGGAGGCTCCGCGAGGCATTGGACCAAGGGGTGGTACCGGTGGTGGCGGGGTTTCAAGGTATCAACGAACAGTCGGATGTGACGACCCTGGGACGAGGCGGATCCGATCTCTCCGCGGTTGCTGTGGCGGCGGCGCTGAAGGCGGATCGCTGCATTATCTTCACCGATGTCGACGGGGTCTATACCGCCGATCCCAACATCGTGCCGGCAGCGAAACGCATCGACAAGATTTCGTATGAAGAGATGCTTGAAATGGCGAGTCTGGGTGCGAAGGTGCTTCAGACTAGATCGGTGGAATTCGCGGCCAAGTTCAACGTGCCGGTCGAAGTCAATTCCAGCTTCAAAGAAGGAAAGGGAACGCTCGTGACGAAGGAAGATACGGATATGGAAGCGGCGGCGGTTGCCGGAGTCACGGGGGACCGGAACCAGGCGAAAATCACGATCATTGGAGTCCCGGACAAGCCGGGGATTGCCGCCAGGATCTTCGGACCTGTCGCGGAGGCGAATATCAATGTCGACATGATCATCCAGAACATCAGTCAGGCAGCCCTGACGGACCTCTCCTTTACCGTTCCACGCGCGGATCTGAAAAAAGCCGTCCCTCTCATCCAAGGCGTGGCGAAGGACATCGACGCTAAGTCGGTCTCCGTCACCGAAGCCATTGCGAAAGTCTCCCTCATCGGCGTCGGCATGCGGTCGCACTCCGGCGTGGCAGCCAAGATGTTCAACGTGCTGTCTCGTGAAGGGGTCAACATCATGATGATCAGCACATCGGAGATTAAGATCTCCTGCGTGATCGATGAGAAGTACCTCGAACTGGCCATGCGATCGCTCCATTCGGCGTTCGGGCTTGATCAAGTTCAGTCCTGATGCCAACCGTTAATAAGACCAACACTCGTCCAATGTGTTTGGACCATAGTGGAGTGTCATCTCCTCACGATAAGTCCGTTTCTTCATCCCACTAACAACTGTGGACAAGGTCCATCAGTGGCATTTCTCCGACGCTCAGAGACTCAAGGTACGACAGAGGGGAGGATTTGACTCTGCCGCTCGTAAGGACTCGACGTCTCGACAGGGGAGCCCCTCTCCTGGTACCCTTTCTCCCCATGGCTAGAACTACCAAACAATCACGTACTTCCCGTGCCGTCCGTGAGCAGGCTCCGGTTTCTGTCAATATTCCGTCTGCCGAGCAGGCGGCGAAATTAGAAATCTATGACACTACCTTGCGTGACGGCGCGCAGGCGGAAGATGTCAGTTTCTCTGCCGAAGACAAGGTGCTGATCGCGCAGAAGCTGGACAGTCTCGGCGTCCATTACATTGAAGGCGGATGGCCCGGCGCGAACCCGAAAGATATTGAATTCTTCCGGATGATCAAGACGATTCCGCTAAAGTATGCGGACGTCATTGCCTTCGGGTCGACTAGGAAAGCGAGCAATACGGTTCGCAAGGATCCGAATTTGCAGGCGTTACTCAGCGCCGACACGAAGATCATCACCCTCTTCGGGAAGACCTGGTCGTTCCATGTCACCGATGCGCTCGGCATCTCGCTCCACAAAAATCTTGAGTTGATCGGTGACTCCATCGCCTATCTCCGTGGGAAAGGACGCCGCGTATTCTACGATGCGGAGCATTTCTTCGACGGCTATAAGACCGACCCGGACTATGCCTTGAATACGATCAGGAAAGCGGTAGAGGCCGGTGCAGAGCGAGTGATTCTCTGTGATACCAACGGGGGCACGATGCCGTGGGAAATCCGTGAGATCTGCGGCGTGGTGCAACGTGAGTGTGGAGTCCCGCTCGGTATCCATGCCCATAACGATTGTGAAATGGCCGTGGCGAACTCGCTGGTGGCGATCGAGATGGGCATTCAGCAGGTACAGGGGACGATCAATGGCATTGGGGAACGCTGTGGAAACGCCAACCTCTGCTCCATTATTCCGAATCTCGAGCTGAAAATGAAACGCCAGGCCTTAACTAATACCTTGAGCCATCTCAAGGATGTCTCCGGATTTGTCGCGGAGATCGCCAATCTGATGCCCAATAAGCATCAGCCCTATGTTGGAGATTCCGCGTTCGCCCATAAAGGCGGGGTGCACATTCACGCGGTGCTGAAGAACTCGGCCACCTATGAGCATATCGATCCGGCTCGCGTCGGCAATCGGCAGCGGATGTTGATCTCCGACTATGGCGGACGCAGCGGCCTGCTCGACAAAATCGAAGCCTATGGGATCATGCTTTCGAAGAACCACTCGAAAGTTGATGAGCTGGTCCATACCTTGAAGGAACGAGAAAGCCAGGGCTATCAATTCGAAGGGGCCGAGGGCTCCTTTGAATTGCTGATGCGAAAAGCGATGGGTAGTCACAAGTCCTCATTTCGATTGCTTGGGTTTCGCGTGATCGTTGAGAAAAAGCAGGAGGATGGATCGCTGCTTTCCGAAGCGACGGTGATGGTCAAGGTTGGGGACGCGGTCGAGCATACCGCGGCGATCGGGGCTGGGCCGGTGAATGCGCTGGATCATGCGTTGCGCAAAGCCTTGGAAAAGTTTTATCCGCAGCTTCGAGAGGTGAAACTGCTGGACTATAAGGTCCGGGTGTTGGCCGCGAACCGGGGGACCGAATCGAAAGTGCGTGTCCTCATCGAGTCGGGTGACCACAAAGACAAATGGGGAACGGTGGGGGTCTCTGAAAATATCATTGAAGCGACATGGCAAGCTCTTGTCGATAGTATCGAATATAAACTGCTGTCAAAGAGCTAGAGTATTTTCGTAAGCATTCTCCAAATTTATTCTTGACAGGTGTCATAACCTCACGTAACTTAAGACAAACTTACCGTCATGAGTGAATGAGTTGTAGCGGGGCGGGCGGTGAGTGGTCGTCGTGATGTAGGGGGGATGGCATGAGAAAGGCGGATATCGCTGAGGAAATTTTTAAGCAGGTCGGCATCTCGAAAAATGAAGCGGCTGATATCGTCGAGTTCGTGTTAAATCTCCTCAAGTCAGTACTGCAGAAGGGAGAATCGGTTAAAATCGCAGGGTTTGGCAATTTTGTCGTGCGGAGCAAAGGCGCCCGGAAGGGGCGCAACCCACGGACCGGAGAAGAGATTGGGATTACCCCCCGGCGAGTCGTTACATTTCGCCCAAGCCAGGTATTCAAGAAGTACGTCAATTCGTAAGGCGACTTCACCCACATTGTCGACCGCACCGTGAGGCCGGTCATGGGAACTGAGCCCAGGCTGGGCAGCAAGGTTTTCTATAAGATCGGCGAGGTGAGCCGCCTGACAAGGCTTCCTTCGTACGTACTCCGTTTCTGGGAATCTCAATTCACATTTTTAAAACCCAAGAAGAGTCGAGGCAATCAGCGACTGTATGTTCAGCGAGATATCGAAACCGTCTTGCAAATCAAGCGCATGCTGTATGAAGAAGGGCATACGCTGGAAGGTGTGAAGCGGTATTGGGTCCGTCGTGGAAGGGCTGCTACCCGTCGGCTGAGGCCGAGGGAGATTGCAAAAAAACTGAGAGGCGATCTCCAAGTCATTCTGAAGATCATCGATTCGCATTCATCATAATTCAAAAGAGACGGTGCATTTCACCGAAGACAATCACGAAAGAATCTGCGACAATCACCGACTCAAGAGTCGAGAACATGTCGGGGCGTAGCGCAGCCCGGTAGCGCACTCGCTTGGGGTGCGAGTGGTCGTGGGTTCAAATCCCGCCGCCCCGACCAGTTTCCAGAGTCTTGAAGGGATGAGGGAAGAACACGGATTTCATCGTTCCGTCGAAGCTGCCTCCGGCAGCTTTTTTATTGTACTCCTCCCATGCGTATCCTAGTGACCAACGACGACGGCATCCAGTCTCCGGGGATCACAGCCTTGGCACAAGCACTGGCGGCCATCGGGGAAGTGTGGGTTGTGGCTCCGGATCGGGAGCGCACCGCCGTCGCTCACGCCGTGACCTTACACAAACCACTGCGTGTTCACCGCGTAGCTCCCAGGACCTACACCGTCAACGGCACGCCGGTCGATTGTGTGAATCTGGCCCTGCTCAAGGTGATGCCGAAACCTCCGGCCCTCGTCGTGTCCGGCATAAACAAAGGGGTCAACCTTGGAGACGATGTCATGTACTCGGGGACCGTCTCTGCGGCGATGGAAGGTACCATTCTTGGTGTACCGTCACTGGCGGTATCACAGGAAGGGCAGGGGGCATTTCGCTTTAATATCGGGGCGGCTTATGCCGCTCGTGTTGCCAGGCTTGTGCTGGACCAAGGTCTTCCTGAGGAAACCCTCTTGAACGTCAATATCCCAGATCGAGCATCTGCCAAGATTCGAGGAGTACGGATTACCTGTCTGAGCCGACGACGCTTTCATAATCCGATCATTGAAAAGCTGGACCCGCACGGGCGCACATACTATTGGATTGCCGGCAAGCGTATTTCGTGGAGTCGCAGTAAGGATGCGGATCACGAAGCAGTTGAGGAAGGATATGTGTCCATCACGCCAATCCGTTTGGATAGCACTCACCACGAAGTGGTGGATCAATTCAGAGCGTGGGAACAGGTGGTTGCGGGGCGAGGCCGCCATGCCCCTGTCTCGAAGTCGAACCGTCGTTCAACGAAGCAGGTGGGAAGATGATCGGAGGTTTGATCGAGTCCATCATTGGTGAACTGAGTCGATTCACCATCGCCTGCATCTCGAGGTTTGGGTACGGGGGGATTCTCTTCACGATGGCGGTTGAGAGTGCCTGTATCCCTCTCCCGAGCGAAATCATTATGCCCTTCTCCGGGTACCTCGTCATGACCGGAGAGTTTACGATGTGGGGCGTCACTCTGGCTGGTGCGGTCGGCAATGTGCTGGGCTCAATCGTGGCCTACTATGTGGGAGTCTGGGGAGGACGGCCGTTTGCCGAACGCTATGGTCCCTATTTTCTGGTCTCTCACCATGATCTCGATGTCGCTGATCGCTGGTTTGCCAAATATGGAGAGGCGGCCGTCTTTTTCGGCCGAATGCTTCCCGTGGTGCGCACGTTCATTTCGCTTCCGGCCGGTATCGCGAAGATGAACTTTCCACGATTCGTCGTCTTCACCTTTATCGGGGCCTTGCCTTGGTGCTATCTCTTGGCGTATATCGGGCTTCGGATGGGTGAACAGTGGGAACATCTGCGGGATTACTTTCATCAATTTGACATCGCTATCGGACTCGTCCTTGCTGCAGCCATAGGCTACTTCCTCTGGTCTCACTGGCCAAGACGACGAACAAGTCCTGGGGCATAAACTTCATGCTCAAGCTCTTCAATACTCTGACCGGTCGGCAGGAAGTATTCGAACCAATCGAACCGAATAAAGTTCGGATGTACGTCTGTGGTGTGACGGTCTATGACTATTGTCACATCGGTCATGCGCGCAGCGCATTGGTGTTCGACGTACTCCGTCGTTACCTGGAATCTTGTGGCTATAACGTGACCTTTGTGAAGAATTTCACGGATGTGGATGACAAGATCATCAAGCGAGCCAACGAACAAGGTGTGTCTTGTGATGCGATTACGACAAAATACATTCAGGCCTATCACGAAGACATGGGTAAATTGGGAATCCGTGTCGCGACAGAAGAGCCAAAGGCTACGGAACATATTGCCGACATCATTCAGCTCACAGAGCGATTAATCGCCAAAGGCTTGGCGTATGCCGTGGAAGGCGATGTGTATTTTGAGGTCGTAAAATATCGGGAGTACGGACGACTGTCAAAACGACGACTCGAGGACTTACAAGCCGGCGCGCGGGTAGATGTGGATGAGCGGAAGCGCCATCCAATGGATTTTGCATTGTGGAAGAGTAGTAAGCCAGGTGAGCCGGCATGGGAGAGTCCCTGGGGACTCGGTCGACCCGGGTGGCATATTGAATGTTCCGCGATGTCGATGCAGCATCTCGGTGAAACGTTCGACATCCATGGCGGAGGAATGGATCTTATTTTCCCGCACCACGAGAATGAGATCGCGCAATCGTGCGGTGCGACGGGAAAAGAGTTTGCACGCTATTGGGTCCATAATGGGTTTGTGCAAATCAACCAAGAGAAGATGTCGAAGTCACTGGGAAACTTCTTCACGATTCGAGAGATCTTTGAGAAATCAGAGTGGTCGGAGGAAGTGATGGGGGAGATTCTTCGATATTTTCTCCTTTCGACTCATTACCACGGGCCGCTAGATTTTTCCGATCAAGCATTGAAAGAGGCCAAGCAGGCGTTGAACGGGTTCTACGACCTGTTTAATCGGCTTAATGAACCAAGCAGATCTAGTGGAGGAGATCGTGACGCGCTTCAGGCTGCGGTGGAGTGGACCAGAAAGTCATTTGGTCAGGCGATGGATGATGACCTTAATACATCAGCCGCACTCGCAGCGTTCCAAGGGTTGCGGAGCGATGTAAATAAATTGCTTGGGCATGGCCTTTCCGCTGAAGACCAACGGAGAGTAAGAGAGGAGTTTCGAGCACTTGGCAACCGCCTAGGATTGTTTCAGTTGGACCGGTGGGATTTCAATGTCCGCATTGAACCAAAGCCTGCTCACCTGGTCCTTACACCCTTCGCCCCAACCGTAACAATAGAAGCTGCGATGACAAATGCGCAGATCGAAGCCAAGCTGGCTGAACGCATTGAAGCAAAGGCGCGCAAGGACTTCAAACGAGCCGATGCAATCAGAGAGGAACTCAGGTCCCTAGGAATCACGATCGAGGACAAGCCAGATGGCACCAGCCGGTGGAAGCGCTGACTCTCAAGAAATTCTTTATGGTCTGCATGCCGTCCGGGAAGCACTGAAAGCCGGAGGCAGGCCACTCCAACGGGTGCTGGTTCTTCGGATCGACAGGCAGTTTACAGATCTTGTCCAATTAGCTAGATCCCGTCGAGTTCCCGTTCATATCCAACCCATTAGTTCTTTCGACCGTCTGGTTCCCAATGGCAAGCACCAAGGTGTTGTTGCCTTTGCCGCGGCAAAAGCTTATCAGACTCAGGAGGAGATTCTGGATCGTGCGGCCCAACGACAGGAACCGCCGTTACTAGTGATCCTAGATGGAGTTGAAGACCCGCACAACCTCGGTGCTGTTCTTCGAACGGCGGAGGGGGCTGGCGCGCATGGTGTCTTTATCCCGGAACGAAGGGCTGTGGGAATGACATCGGTGGTTGCTAAAGCCTCAGCCGGTGCGATTGACCACATGCCAGTGTCGCGTGTGACAAACCTGAGCAGGCTCCTCGACTCGCTCAAAGCTGCCGGAGTGTGGATCTACGGTGTCACCCCGTCAGCCAAGAAAGTCTTTACAGATATTGACTATCGGGGACCAGTTGGATTTGTTCTGGGGGCTGAGGGGACTGGAATTCGATCAGGCGTGGTCCAGCACTGTGACGAGTGTGTGCGTATCCCGCTCCGGGGCAAAGTCCAATCCCTGAATGTGTCGGCTTCTGCGGCAATCGTCTTGTACGAGGTCGTGCGACAACGGGAGCAGGACAACTACGCGGCAGGTAGTTCAACGGACTCGGAGCGCACCCCCCTGGATCGCCGTCTTCAGTAGTTGAGCCGTATTCGACACGCGCAACTTCTTCATCATGTTGGCACGATGGGCTTCGACTGTCTTCACGCTGATCTTCAATCGCTGACCGATCTCTTTATTCTTAAAACCAGCCCAAATCAACTCAAGAATTTCCTGCTCTCGTGAGGTCAGGGATTCCGGTCGGCGCGGACGTGGCGGAGGTTGAAGATCAGCAAGAGATTTCCGAGGGCGAGCCTTTGCACTTGTCTTGGCCATGATGTTGAGTTCTCCTTTGATCGTACGCAGTTTCAGGTATACTCGAAGTCAATAGTCTTCCGATGGTGGCAATTATGGGGCGTTGCCTGACAAAAGTAAATAACGGCAATTCGGCCCTAGTGGGGTTGCTGGGTAGGGAAAGAACTCTGAGCAATTATGCATGACAGCCACGACCTCTTCCTGCTGGTATTCGGTGGTTTCTTCGGGGCTGTGGTTGGAAGCTTTCTCAATGTCTGCATTTATCGATTGCCGAGGCACGAATCAGTGGCTTGGCCTGGATCGCATTGTCCAACCTGTTCTCATGCGATTGACTGGTACGACAATATCCCAATCCTGAGCTATGTGGCATTGGGCGGCCGATGCCGACAGTGCGGAGTGCGTATCCCGTTACAATACCCGGCGGTGGAAATACTGAACGCGTTCGGGTATGTGAGTCTTCTAGGGTTTTTTGGATTTACCTGGAGCACAGCGGTCTACTTGGGGCTCTATTCCGCGCTCCTCGTGGTTGCGGGAACCGATCTCTCCCATAAAATCATCCCGAATGCGATTACATTCCCAGGCATTGTGCTTGGCTTGATCAGCGCCGGTACGATTCTGCCGCTTGGACTTGTCAACGGAATCATCGGGTTGCTCGTCGGCGGGGGGATCCTCTGGCTACTTGCTTGGGCCAGCCCATACCTCTTTGGTAAGGAGGGAATGGGTGGAGGAGACATCAAGCTGCTCGCTATGATCGGAGCATTTCTGGGATGGAAACCGGCGGTCATGACGATTATGTTAGGGTCATTTCTGGGATCGGTCGTCGGGGTGACTCTCATCGCGTCAAAGGTGATTAAGCGCGAAGACTATATCCCCTTTGGACCGTTTCTCGTCTGCGGTGCACTGATCTCCCTCTTCTTTGGGCAGTCACTCCTTGACTGGTACGAAAGCCTATTGACGGGATAATGGCTCTGCTGGCCGATTCCAGGAGATTTAACTGTATCTTTTCTGTCGAGAACTGTATCTCTTCGGTTTGGTGGTTCGCATTCTTCCGATGATTCCCCCACCGGTGTGCTTCTCTACGCCCTCATTCTTCCGAAGCGCAAGTTTCTCTCGTTGTTCCAGTAGCTTGCACTAGTCCAATTCATACTGTCCTAGTCAAGAGCACTGCCCACATCGAGCTGATTTCAGCGCGGCACGAGTCTTGAGATACCGCTACGTCAGTCGATTGGACAGAGAACTGGAGAGAAAGACATGACGCAAGAGGGGAAGACGGTAACTGAGCTCCTGGTCGTCATCGGTATCATCGCTATCGTGGCGAGTATGGCGCTGCCCAACTTTATGAGTCTCAATTCCCGCACCCAGGTTCGCTGTGCTGCTGAAGAGATCGCTTCGGAACTCCGTCTTGCCAAGCAATTAGCCCTTACTCACCACGATCGCGTGCGGGTTTTCATCGACCTGGACCAGCGCGAACTTGTCACCCAGTTTGTTCAGACTGGGCTCACGCATCACGTCTATCGTTATAGCGATAAGCAAGTGGTGATCGAAGAGCCGAGTGGGGGGGCGGAGATCCTTTTTCACCCAAGCGGACGGTCTGCCACGGCGACAACGATTTATCTCCATGGCCAAGTGGGGCCGAATCAGAAACTGACCGTGAGTATAACAGGTCGGGTATCCATCCTATGAAACAGGTGTTGAACAGTCAGGGCATCAGTCTGGTCGAGGTCATGGTGGCGATGGTGATTTCTGGCATCGCCCTGATGGGGACGCTGGGTGCGGTGGAGATCTCTTCCAGATACGCTCAGCAGACGGTGATGAACAGTCAGGCGTTAGAGTTGGCGCAGGGGAGGCTGGAAGTGAAGCGTTCCATTCGATGGCAGTTGCTCCTGGAAGACGACCTTGATCGAGATGGCATTGCCGAGACCCCTATGACTGATGACGGCACAGGCTTCGACGTGGCACCGGGCGATGGCATTTATACCGCCATGTACGAGCGAGATGGGATAACTGTAGTGTGGACGATCGAGACAGATCCCCCCGGACCCCTGAGTGCAACCGGTATGGTCAGGATTCACGCGGTGGCATCCTATCTGGGGCGGAACAAGGAGAAGCGGGAGATTCACATGGCGACGATGCGGGCGAATCCAAGTTATGTGGGGCAACGATGACTCTCAGTAAGTCCATTTCCAACTCGACTCAGCAGCCATCCATTTGCGAGCCGATGTTCTGCCAGTCTGGGTTCACGTTGATCGAGTTGATGCTCAGTCTGGCCCTCGGTGTAGCAGTACTGGCCGCCACCTTGGATATCTTCACCGTGGCTAAAACCCATGCGGACAAACAGTTTACGGCAGTAAAGCAACAGCAAGATATGCGACTTGGTCTGGAAGTCTTCGAGCAGGAAGTTCGACTCGCCACTGCTGACTCGATCCAAACCGCGGATCCAGATCAGCTTCTCTTCCATGCGAATCTCGGGGCACTTCGGACCAATACGACCGGTGCGCTTCTCCCAGGGCAGTCCGTCATTGCCGTGCAGGATGGCAGCGGATGGGGAACGGGGAAGAGCATTATGATCTGCAGTTCGACGAACTGTGAGTCACATCGGCTTGCACGGGCAGGGCAACGAAGTCAGCTGACATTGCTCGAGCCGATCGAAGCCACCTTCCCTGCGGGAGCGGCGGTGGAAGTTCGCAATCGGGTTGTGTACTACGCAAAACGGGACGAGAACGGAACCACGCAACTCATGCGCATGGTTGATGGAGGAGCGAGCGTGATGATCGGGCGTCTTCTAGATTTTCGGCTGTCGTATTGGGACGAGATGGGAAAAAGAACAAGCGCGATCCCCCACGTGAAGCGGGTCGTCATAGAAATTCATTCTGATCAACCCCGGGGCCGGATGCTGCGGGATGTCTCTATTCAATCATAAGCGAGGAAGAGCACTATGTCTCACCAAACTCTCACAGAAAGCCAACAAGGGATTGCGCTCCTCGGAGCGATGGTCATCGTTCTGCTGGTATCACTCTTAGCGTCAGCCATCTTCAGTCTATCCGGGCAGGAGGTCGTCAGTGCTCGCGCGGGAAATCAGGGGGCCGTCACTCAACAGCTTGCCGATGCGGCAGCCGAACTGACAGTGGCGTGGTTTCATGATCCACAGTCGACCGGCAGTCATCCGCGGCTCAGGCTTTTCCGGGAGAAGCGACAGCGTGATGGAGAAGGACAGCCGTCTTTTTTTGGCCCCGATGGCCGTTCACAGTTTACAGGGACCAGCGAACAGCCAGATATCGCGTTCCTTGCTGAGAATCCTGCGGACGAACGGGTCTTGAACGATCCGGAAGTCGGCGTCTTCCGCGCGATGCGCCATTTAGGGCATGTCGAAGAGGTCAAGGTCTATGCACCATCAAATCCGGGCCTGTTGTGTACTGTAGATGCCACGATTGCCACAGAGACAACTCCCTCGGTCAGGCACTCTGTCTTGCTACAGCTGGGCGCCTTGAATCTTCGCCCGTTGAAGGCTGCGGTGCAAGTGGCACGACATCTAGGAGAATTTCGGCAGGGCAATGAATCACCGGTCAGAGTTCATTGGGGTGACTTGCGAGTGGGGGAAACTCTCGTGGTCAGTCATGAGAACGATATTCCAACCAAGAGCGGGATGGCACTGGTAACGGGACAGAGCTATGACGAGACGGCGCAACGAGAAGATCGCTGGATGGAAGCGTGGGTTGGGGGACAGGTCCTGGTTACTCAACCGGATCCAGACCAGGCGCCGGGCCTGCCATCGAATATCCACGACGGACAATCGCCGATTCCGGGGCTACGGCTGGATCAATGGACCTACGAAGAGCTGAAGCAGATGGCTAAGCGGTTCGGGCGCTACTTTGCGATTGACCGAGAAGGGCTGCTCTATCCTCAAGGTATGGTAGAGCCGGGTCGAGGACTTTCGCCTGATGAGGTGTTGAAGTCTCAGATGCCGGGTGACCAACAAGGGTTGGTCTTCATCGATACGCTGGACCAGCTGCCACCACGTCTGGACAATCTTGGAGTACTCCGCTTGCAGGCTTCCTATCTCGAAACTGCGATCGTGATGCAGGGGCATATCCACCTCAATCCCCAAGGACCCGGAGCTCTGATCAAGGCTCTCAGCCCGCCATGGACCGATTTCAATGGGGCCGTGACTCGGACGCCGGTTCAGCTCTCAGGGATTCAGTTCAACGGTGTGCTGTATGCGGCTGGCAATATCACGGTGACAGGAAAAGCAAAGGTGTATGGCGCAGTGGTCAGTGGCGGAACGATTGCCGGAACCGATTCACGAGGTAGTCTCGAAGTCTGGTACGACCATGATATCGGACAGGGGTGGTTTCGGGGCCTGCCGGTTGTCTATCGCGCTCCAGGGACATGGCTTGCCAAATATTGATTGGCGAAGGTGTCCTCATTGTATAGACGAATCAAAAACGTATTCTAGTTGTCGCGACACAAGGAAGAGCTACAATGATTGCACAAGCCGCTGGAACACAGAACAAACGAGAAGTCCTTTCCGTCGCGACGCTGAAGAAACCTCCGATGAACAAGGCACCCCGAAAAAAGACCATGGAACGGAGTCTCCTGGATTGTATCGCGTACAGGGGCCTGATAAACCCGACTGAATTGGAAGCGGCAGTGGAAGAATCCCTCTCCCGAGAGATCGACCTAGAGACTGTCCTCATCGACAAATATCGTGTCCCTAAACCAGCACTCGGTTCAGCATTAAGTGAGTTTTATCAATGTCCCTATGTTCCGTACGACGAACGAACCATTATTGATCCGGAACTCTTAAAAAACCTCAGCTTCGATTACCTCAGAAGGAGTTCTTGGATTCCCATGAAGCGTCAGGGGACGGTGCTCGACGTCGTCACCAATGATCCTCATGATCTCGAAAAGGGTTTGGATATTCGCCGCGCGTTTCCAGGGACAACAATTCGATTTGCAGTGGGGCTTCGGCGGGATATCGAACAGTATCTGCTTGTTGCAACAGGCCAAGCAACTGGTGGCTCAATCACGGATATCCTTGGAGAACTCGTTGATGAGGCTGGGAGCGAACGGAACGCTGAAGCAGAGCGAAGGGAGATCGATGAAAATGACTCGGCCATCGTACGACTGGCAAACCAGGTTATTGCTGAAGCGTATCGGCTGGCGGCCTCGGACGTCCACATCGAGCCCTATTCGGACCGGAAAGAAACCGCGGTTCGATTCCGAGTCGATGGGACCTGCTTTACCTATATGAGGATTCCGGCTGCCTATCGGCGAGCCATCGTCTCACGGTTGAAGATTATGGCCAATTTGGACATTTCCGAGCGGAGGAAACCTCAAGATGGAAAGATCCGATACAAGTTAGCGAAGGACCGTGAAATTGAGTTGCGGGTGGCAACGCTGCCGACGGCAGGAAACAATGAAGATGTCGTGCTCCGTCTCTTGACCGCCAAGGAAACCATGCCGTTAGAAGCGATGGATTTTCCTGCTGACGTGTTACAGACCGTGAAGGAGCTGTCTGAACATCCACATGGCATTTTTCTGTGTGTGGGGCCGACTGGATCAGGGAAGACGACGACGCTTCACGCGGTATTGAAACATATCAATACCGATGAACGGAAAATTTGGACGGCTGAAGATCCCATTGAAGTGACCCAGGAAGGGTTGCGACAGGTACAAGTGCATCCAAAGATCGGATTTACCTTTGCCTCGGCGATGCGTGCATTCCTTCGGGCTGATCCAGATGTCATCATGATCGGAGAGATGCGCGACAAGGAAACTGCGGACATTGCGATCGAAGCGTCACTCACTGGTCATCTTGTGATGAGCACGTTGCATACCAATAGTGCCGTAGAAACCGTGACACGATTGCTTGATATGGGGTGTGACTCGTTTAACTTTGCTGATGCGATGTTGGGCATTCTCGCCATGCGGCTCTGTAAACGTATCTGTTCCTACTGCAAAGAAGAGTACCATCCGACACAACAAGAATTTGACGAGCTTGTGCAGGGATACGGGGCGAGACAGTGGGAAAAGCTGGGAGTCACATACACCGAGGATCTCAGGCTTTGTCGGGGGAAAGGGTGCGAAGTCTGTAATCAGACTGGATTTAAGGGCCGCGTGGCCTTGCACGAACTCCTGGTCGGCTCAGAAGAGATCAAGAATCTCATTCAAAGCCGGGCGCGCACAGCAGAAATTCTCAGTGTCGCCATACGGGATGGAATGGTCACCCTATTGCAAGATGGGATTCAGAAAGTACTCAAGGGACTGACGACGTACCGGCAAGTCCGCGCCGTGGCTGTGAAGTAGCTGAATGCGTTGAGGCCAGGTCAGGCAGGGTGTTCGAGTACAGCGACAAACGAACCTAACCGGTTCGCCATTTCTGGTGAGATCCGAATAAACTCCAATCCGCATCGTTGCTCCGAAACCCACCGAACGCCAGCGAGTTCAATTTCGATAGGCGTGGTGTTGTCCGGTAAATCAATCTGCAGTGCAAGATAGGACAAGGCCGATGGTGGCTGTACCGTCATAACAGCACAGCCCTGCGCCGAGAGATTCAGAATCGTTCCTTTCGCTTTGTAGGTGTGATTGCCAAATGTACATGGAACTTGGATGGCAAACCGTCGAAGCTTTCGATTGTTTTTAGACATCATGGATCTTCCACTGTGTCTGATGATGGACGACCTGCTGTTGCAAGGGTGCTAGGCATTCCCTCACGAGCATAGCAGGTCCGATCGGCATCATCCTGACGCCACTCCCCAAACAGCTTCTAATCGGCAGGTACGAAACTGTACAACGCTTCAGCCGAAAATTGTTGCTCCAAAGCACGAAAAATGACCATGCCCGGGCGTTCTTAATGGAAAGAGAATGCCATTAATTCCAGAGGTTAAGTATGGGAATAAGGCCATTTGGAACGGCATGCCCCTTGCTTTGTCCTCCAGCCTAACAGGGTGTCTCTTAAGGGGAATCTCATAATGACTAGTGGTCTGTTACGCGATGCCAGGGGGTTTACGCTGATAGAGATGGCAGTTGTCGGTGCCATCGTGGGCATCACCACCATGATCGCCGTTCCGTCCTTTACGCAGTGGAAGGCAAGGTATCAGATGAAACAAGCTGCAACGGAGCTGGCGGGTAATCTGAATCTGGCACGCGCGGCAGCGATGAGCCGAGGAACAGGCATCACCGTAACGACCGCTGTGACGGGCGGGAGGGCCACGGTGACGTTCGGTGGGGTATTTCCTTCGGTCACCCTCAACGAGGGAGTGGCAAATATTTCAGCGGCCAACTTTGGATTCAATATGTTCGGGTTACGGACTGGTGGTGGTTCAACCGACACACTGATTACCTTAACTCCCACACAAGGGACGGTGTATTCGGTTGCGGTGACTCCGTCAGGAAAAGTCGACTGGTGTGCAAAGGCCACCTGCCCGTAACGGGACAATTCGGGAAACTGATTGCATGAACCATCCGCAAACGATCAGAAATGACGGCGGCTTTACCCTGATCGAAGCGGTCATGGCCGGAGCGATTCTGGCCATCACCATGCTGGGGGTTGCCGGTTTTCAAGGATCATCGATGGCAAAGAACGCTCAGTCGAAAGACACCACGGTGATCACGAATTTCGGAGTGGAAATGTTGGAGCGCATACAGAGCAATCGTCAACGGGTATTGGACTACCATAACATTGATACAACTGCCACAACTCCCTGCCCACAAACCACGGCTGCTCAGCGACAGGCTCTTGCGGATTGTCAGCAGTGGCGAGCCGCTCTGACAGCATCCAATATAAGCGGTGTGCGAGGGACTGTATCGGCAATCCTCAGCGACCCTGCCCCGACTTTGGGTGGGCCGAGCCTGAATCGTACCAATGTTGTCGTCACAGTCACGTGGAACACGTCAGCCGCGAGCGGAACGTCCATGCAGTCCAAGACCATGACGTTTAGGACCGTGGTTGCTCCAGAATGACGGTGCGGGAGATTGGAATCGATGAAAACTGATCAGGCCACCAGATACCATCGATGCTATGAAGCCGGCATGACGCTGATCGAGTTGATGATCGCCACCGCCGTGGGGCTTGGCGTCATTGGTGCAGCATTGTCTATGCTGGTTATGAGCCAAAAAGCTACGACGGTCAACGAGCAGGTGGTCGAGACACAACAGAATGTCAGAATGGCGATGGAAATGCTGGCTCGTGATATGCGATTGGCCAGCTATAACTATGTGGGGAATGTGCCAGGCGCACCGACTGTCGGGACATGCAGCGTGACCAATGGGACCATTTCCCGTCCGGTCGGTTTTCGTCCCATAGATCAGAATCCTACTGGCGCTGATACTGGTCCAGATAGTATTTCGATGGTCGTGCCACTCCTCACGGATGTCGTTACACCCTGGGTGCTCTCGGCCAATGTCGGAGGAACAGGAATTGATCCGGTCCCGTTCAACGCGCTTCCGATTGCCGCGGCGGCCATTACCGACATGGTCAGTCAGGGCTTGGTCGTCGGGTCTGTCGTCTCCATCGGTGGAGGCGTGGCGAAGGCGGTTGGCACAGTCGGCGCAACCTCCCTCACACTCTCCAGTAGCATCGACGGGAAATTTCCCGCCGGGACACCGGTCTATTTACTGCAATGCGTGACCTACGCAGTTGGAAGCACGACGGCTGCATGCGGGACTGGGAGCACCGCATGCCTGACCAGAAATGGAGTGCCCTTGGTCGATGGAATCGAGGACATCCAATTCTCCTACGGCTGCGATGGCTGCAGTACTGCCGCGCCAAATCCCTTATCGCCGGATGGAGTACTCGATGAAGTTGATGGTGTCAATACGACAAGTCCGCCGTCGATCAATGACTTTGTGACTAATAGTGCCTGGAATCTGCCGCCGATGTCGCCTGAGACGATCAAACAAGTTCAGATTAGTGTGGTCGGCAGGCAATTGACGCCGGACCAAGGATTTGGGGAACGCTATACGGCGGGAGCCAATACAAGCGGGCCGGTCATCATGAGCGATCACAACCCTTCAGCCGATACTGGGTATGATGCGTCGACCTATTCCAAGCTGAGGCGCAGGGTCGTGACCAGAGTGATTCAGCCAAGGAACATGTGAGGGTAGGCACGATGGGATGCAGAGAGCAAACAGGGGTGCGACGAGCCGGTCAAGAAAGAGGGGATGAGCGAGGGGTCGCGTTGCTGACCGTCATGATCATTATGCTTCTGATGGTGGTATTGGCGATCTCCGCGATTACCGTCACAGGACTAGAGACCAGGATGTCAGGGTTCGTCAGCACCAAGGAAGCGATGTCGGCAGCCGCGGAGGCTTGCGAAGGGACGGCCGTGAACATTATTCAACAAACGTTGTACTACTCAGAAATAAAATCTGAGTTTCTCAGCACCGCGACTCCCGCAGGTCCGATTCCGGCTGCCAACAGCGCCACCCTCTACAGTGAAATTTCTGGTCAACCACTCCCTCCTCCCGCAGCGGCAAACACGATTGCAGAAAATTACAATGACAACGCCGCATCTGCGCCGAACCTCACCATCACAAGTATTCCGGGGCTGACAGTGAACGGAGATATTGATCGATTGTTCAAGCGCCGTAAAGAAGGTGCAGGGGAGCTCAAAGAGATTGTCTATCGCATCACCTGTATCGCGTCCAACGCAGCTGCTGGGACGACGAGCACGGTGACGTCCGTGTATAGCTGCACCGTCGGCGAAACCTGCATGAAACAAATTGGAGCGTCCTAGGAGGTGGGCTGATGAACAGGGCAAGACCGCTCAGAGGCTACGCGATCGCAGCGTTTGTTCTGGGGATTGCTTCACCCCTCATCACGCCGTCCGTGGGGAGCGAGATGTTACCCGCGATGAAGCTGGCAACCTACAAGATGGGAACGGTCGACGCCATTTATGCGTCATCGATCAGGATTAGCGGGACGGATTACCGAGTCCAGTCTGACGCGAAGATTATGGATCACAAGGAGAATGAGATCCCTTTGGAGGAAGTATTCTTGCGGTCCGAGGCAAAGTTTCACCTTAATAAAATGGGCGAGATCGATATGATGGTGGTGATGAGACCTCAGTAGAGGGAAGAAGCTCGATCTGAGTCGCGGAGAAGGTTCTCATCAACCTTGAGCCTGCAGAATGACGCAAGGTGAGTGGCCGAGCAGCAGGAGGACGACATGACGAAACGATGGACCATGAAGACGTTTGCGACCATGACCTTCGTCGTAATCGGAGGCTGGTTACTGCCGAACGTTGTCCAGGCGGTCGTGCCAGTACGGGTCAACGCCGACTATACGGCTTCGCCACCGTTCGTCTCGAACATTGCCACACCAAACATCTTAGTCATCATGGACAATTCAGGAAGTATGGCCAACCGGGCATGCGAATCTGCGAGCTGTGGAATACTAGCGGACGGGACAACATCGACTGTCACGACTTTTGTGGCGACGACCCGGTACAACGGATTTGCTGATCCATTGCGCTGCTATGTCTGGGACGCTACCGATAACCGATTTGAGATCGGTGGTGGGAAAGCGTCCCTCAATGCTGCCTGCGCCGGCACGGAATGGGACGGCAACTTCATCAATTGGGCCAGCTTTCGTCGGTTCGATGCCGTCAAGAAGGCCATGACGGGGGGCAATTGCTGGCACCCGAGCGCATCGCCGGTGCGCAATGCGGATGGGACCTGTAAACCGTCCGGCACCCCCTCATTGCCGACTGTCAAGGCGCAGAACCTTGGTACGAGTGACGAGACGACGCCAGCCATTCCCTATGCCAGTGGCACCGGCAATACGACCTATGTCGGCCGGATCCCAACTGCCGCGCATCCGGGGAATCCAGCGAATCTCTACGTGAAATTCGAGGCCGATGGCGACCTGTGTATCAATGACGATAGTAGCGGGAGCTGTCCGGATAGCGACGGTTTTGCTGAAATTGAGCTGAACGAAATAGCCTTCGCCATGTATAGCGAACCGACGGGGGTGATTCAGCAGATCGGAGACAAGGCTCGCTTCGGCCTTGCTGTCTTTAATGGTTCGAGTTCAGACAATGGGATCAAAGTCTTGACAGGTATCGGCTCACGGCAATCCATCGATTTCAGCGGATCCACGGTCGAAACGTTCAACACGAACACGGCGGCTATGGTCGACGCGGTCGATGAGGCATACCCGACAACCTGGACGCCACTCGCGGAGAGTCTCTATGACGCGGTTCGATACGTGGCCCAGATCAACTCCGCTTATTATCCCACAGCGTATACGTTTCCCATCGCGTTTTCCGGAGGGAGTTCGAATGGCGTCGCATTTCAAGGGACTGGCGCCGGCTCGGTCGGCAGCAGTGAAGTCTCAGCACTGATTTCCGGAGAGACCTGTCCCTCGGGCTACATTACCAGCGCCTGCGGTCGTGATCCCTACTTCTTCGGGGCCAATCACACGCCGGCCTGGGCGAGCACCTCTCAAGTCGTCAATTGCTGTAAGACCTTCATTCTTATCTTCACGGACGGAGAGCCGACCGAGGATCAGACCATTCCGACCGGGTTGCGGGATAATGCCTACAACGGTGTCGATTGCACTAACAGTGATGGTGCTGCACCGCCCCGTCCGCTGGATGGGACGTGCAATACCCATCCATTGACGCCCTTCACTGACTTGTTAGGAGAACATAAGACCGATTATGCCAGCAATGGTAGCGGGTATCTGGATTCGGTCGCCTTGTGGGCACACACCAACGACATGCGTCCCTGCAGTGGAACCGGTGATGGGACGATTGCAGTCATTGGTGTGACGGGGCACTGCTTGCCTGGTACGCAGAACGTCACGGTCTATACCTTTTTTGCGTTCGGGAACATCAATGGACGTGGAATCTTAGCGCAGACGGCCCGATTGGGCGCATTTGATGATGCGAACGCAAATGGTATTCCGGATGCTGGAGAATGGGATAAGGAAAACAACTACACTGGTGCGACTGGGGCAGATGGTATTCCCGATGCCTATTTCGAATCGTCCGACGTCGATGATATTCAGGATAAAATGCTGGCTACCCTCTCCAGTATTATCAGGAAGAGTTCGTCCGGCGCTGCAGTCTCCGTCTTGGCTACCTCCAGTACCGGAGAGGGGGCGCTCTACCAAGCCTATTTTTATCCAAGCACACTTGAGGTGGCGACGAACAAAGATGTGACATGGACCGGGTACACCCAGAGTCTCTGGGTCGATACGTTCGGAAACATGCGTGAGGATACGAATGGTGACGGGAAACAGGATTACAAGGTTGATCTCATTATAAAGACACGCCTCGATCCCGCAACCAACATTGTGTACGTCGATAAATATAGAGACATGGATGGGAATGGGATCGCGGACGATGCGAACTCGGATGGTGCCATCACCCAGACAGACTGTTACGAGTGTGGCAAGTTGCTCAGCGACATGAAGCCGATTTGGGAGGCGGGGAAAGAGCTGGCCTTGAAGGATGCGGGTACGAGAACGATTCTGACGTGGGTCGATTTAGACAATGACAAGGTCGTCGATGCTGCGGAGCAGGTTGATTTCACCACGGCCAATTCCGCGACCCTGAGTCCCTATCTTCGGGCCGGAGCCGCTCCGTATACGGCCGATGCCATCATCAATTTTGTCCGAGGCTGCGAGCCGGCGACTTGCACTGATCAGGCAAGCTTGCGAGATCGGCGCCTCACGGTCGGCACCAGCACGCTCAAGACATGGAAGCTCGGGGATGTCATTAATGCTCCTCCCACGATCGTAGCCGCCCCAAGGGATCGCTACGACATCATCGAGGGAGATCCTAGCTACACGGACTTCTTTAAAAAATATCGAACGCGCCGGCAAGTGGTCTATGTAGGCGCCAATGACGGGATGCTCCACGCCTTTAACGCAGGATATTACCATCCTGGAGACGATCCAAGCACAACGACAGTAGAAGAACATGGATGGTTCACTAGGACGCCGACCAACAACAGTAGTGGTCCATTGCTGGGCGAAGAGCTCTGGGGGTTCATCCCCTACGAGCTATTGCCCCATTTGCAGTGGTTGACGCGGTCTGACTACCAGCATGTGTACTATGTCGATATGCCACCCGTGGTCAAGGATGTCAGGATCTTCGCTACTGATACGGACCATCCAAACGGGTGGGGCACTGTGTTGATCGGTGGATTCCGGTTAGGTGGGAGCTGCGGTGCCTGTACGCCAGGAGGCGGCGGACCACCCATGGGTGTGACGATCAGTGGAACAGACCGGTATTTCTATAGTGCCTATTTCGTCTTGGACATTACCAATCCGGAAGTCCAACCTAAGCTTCTGTGGTCGTTCTCCGATAGCAGCCTTGGACTTGCGATCAGTGTGCCGACGGTTGTACGAGTCAATCCATTGACCGACTTTCACGCCGACAATACTAATGCCAAGTGGTATCTGCTCGCCGGGTCCGGACCCACCGGATACGATGGCCGTGCCACGCAAAGCGCCAAAGCGTTTGCGATCGACATGAAGACAGGGCCAGGGAGTGCCAACAGCCTGGTCAGCAGTTTTCCGGTCGGGACATGGAGTTCATTTCTCGGCGATATGACCGCGTTCGATCGAAATTTGGATTACCGGACTGATGTCGTGTATTTCGGGCGTACCATCAACGATGGGAGCCCCCCGTGGAGAGGCAAGGTCTATCGATTGACGATGGGGGCGACGCTTCCCTTCGGTGGAGCGACAGCAGCGGCATCCTGGGGAATCTCACAGGGAGGTAACCGAGTGCCGACCGAGATGCTCGACACAATCGGGGTCTCATCACCGGTTGAGATGGGCCCTGTCATGGCTGCACCGAGTATTACGGTCGACGATGCCGCGCGGGCCTGGGTCTTTGTCGGCAGTGGACGGTACTTCGGGGCTGCAGACAAAACCGATAAGTCGACACAGTATTTTGTCGGGATGAAAGATTCCGTCATCAATGGGAGTTGTGCGCAGACGAGTGACACCGCATGTCAAGTAGACGATCTGGTCGATGTGACGACTGCGACGATCTGTGTCGTGGGATTTGGAAACTGCGGACAAACGGCCGGAACCAACCAAGTGACCGGGGTGACTGGTGCGACCACAATGGAACAACTCATTACCCTGGTTGGGACGAAAGAGGGATGGGTTACCAAACTTCTGCCGGCTACCGGATCTGGAGTGGGGGAACGGGTATTGAGCGCTGCCACGGTCTTCGGAGGCATCGTGTTTTTCCCCACTTTCACACCGACGGACGATATCTGTGCTTCAACAGGAAGCAGTAGTTTATATGCGCTCTTCTATAAGACGGGTGGCCCCCATACGTCCCCGATCGTCGGTTCTACGAACGGAACAGGGGGGATCGTCAATGTGAATAAGTCTACATCCCTGGGAAATGGACTCGCGTTTGGAGCGGTTCCACACGTCGGTTCAGGTGCCGATGGAACCAGTCCATACAAATTATTCATCAATACCAGCACCGGTGCGTTGGATGGAAGGGATGTGAACTTGGCGATTGATCCAAGAGCGCATTTCGCCTCATGGATCAATATGTAACCGAGCAGAGTGGAATGTGTGAAGCAGGGAGGGATTTTCCCTTCCCTGCATTGTTGGATACCTCTCCCATGGTGCTTGTTTTCCTGGTCGCGTTGACCGTCTTCGCCGGTTGTTCACGGCCTGACGATAGGAACTCTACGCCAGTCAGTCAGCGAACTCCTGACCAACCGTCATTATCCGGAATCAAACGCGTCGAGATCGTTCCAAACCCAATAGTTCGAACCACACCGCTGACTGTTGTGATCGAGAAAGATGGGGCCCATGGAGAGGCGTCCTCCTACCGGTATCACTGGTTTGTGAACAAGATCGCTGTGCAAGGCGCGACCACGTCCTCGTTCGATACGTCCACCCTTCATCGGGGTGATCGGGTTCACGTAGTTGTGACGCGTTCCGATGTTAAGAGGGAGGGTGTGTCATTCGAATCCTCATCTGTGACCGTCCCAAATGCTCCACCCGCTATTCGGAGTGTCGCTCTCGAACAGGAGGTCACGTCGGCAGGTAGCCGACTTCTGGCGAAGGTAGAGGCATTTGATGCCGATCAGGATGACATCCAATTTCAATTCCGCTGGTTGCGTAACGACAAGGTCGTCTTAGAGGGGCCAGAATCTACAGTCGTCCTATCGGAGCTTGCCCAGAGCGACATCGTGGCAGTGGAAGCGACACCCTATGACCATGACGGCGCCGGGAAATCGCTCCGTGCAGCGCCGCTGGTCGTTGGGAATAATCCTCCGAAAATTCTTTCTGTCCCGATGATGATGTCTAGCGGAGAATTATATGAATATGTCGTTCGTGCGGAAGATCCTGACGGGGATCCGGTGTCGTTTGAATTGGAGGGTGGACCGAGTGGGATGACGATCGATCGTGCTGCTGGGCAAGTGGTCTGGAGGCCGGGTGCCGGCATCAGCGGGACACATCATGTCAAAATCATCGCAGCGGATGGGAAGGGAGCAAGGGCATGGCAAGAGTTTGATGTATCCGTGCCGACGACGCCACAATCTCCGTAGACGCTACCAGTTGCTCACATAATACGCAACATCGCTCCATGGGCGCATCATTCATTCTCTTGTTCGTGTGAGGCGTATTTTGATAGAGTGAGCAGGAGAGAGGATACAAAGACTGGGTGTGCGTAAGCTCAAACTACGAGAAGGTACCAACACTGCCGTCCTGTTCGGTCATCATGACCGTCATCTCAAGCTGATCGAAGACGAGTTGGGCGTGCGGCTCTCCGCACGGGGTGAAGAGCTGACACTCGATGGCCTGCCTGAGGCCGTCCGACAAGCAGAGCGCATTCTTCTTGAACTTGCTTCCCTGACACACGAAGGCATCGCCCTCCAAGCGGAAGATGTCACCCACGCCCTCACCGCGTTGCGTCGGACACCTGAGGCATCCCTCCGGGACCTTCTCGATAAGTCGGCGATGATCGTCACCAAGAAACGGTTCATCGGCCCAAAATCTCCGACTCAAAAATCCTATATTGAAGCGATCGAGCAGCATGACATCGTCATTGCGATCGGACCGGCCGGGACGGGGAAGACGTATCTTGCCATGGCTATGGCTGTGAGCGCGCTCCTGAATAAGGAAGTCAGCCGGATCATCCTCGCCCGGCCTGCGGTCGAGGCGGGAGAAAAGCTCGGTTTTCTGCCTGGTGATATTTATGAAAAGGTGAACCCCTATCTGCGGCCGCTGTACGACGCCCTCTTCGATATGATGGAAATGGAGCGGGCGAATCGATTGATTGAACGGGGTGATATCGAAATTGCGCCGCTGGCCTTCATGCGCGGGCGAACACTGAACGATTCATTTGTTATCTTGGATGAGGCACAGAACGCAACGGCAGAACAAATGAAGATGTTTCTGACGCGGCTCGGCTTTCATTCGAAAGTGGTCGTTACCGGAGATGTCACGCAGGTGGATCTGCCGAATGACCGCGTGTCCGGACTCATTCAGGTGAAGGACATCCTTCATAACATTGAAGGGATTGCTTTTGTCTACTTTGATGAGAAGGATGTCGTCCGGCACCGGCTGGTTCAGGAGATTATCAAGGCATATGATCGTCACCAGGCCGGTTACAACGCTGATCCGCGAGAGCCGCGCCCATCGTCCCAGCGCCACCATACTCGTCCCCGTACCTCTCTCACGACGGGGTCGTCACCATCGGCTGACACAGAAAGTTCTGGTTAATGGCCGTCTATTTTCGTGTGAGCCTCACCCGGCACCACGTACGGCTGGTACGGTTGGTCGAATTGGCTCAACGGGTGCTGTCGGCCGTCGGAGAGGCGAAGTCGGATCTCAGTCTCGAGCTCATCGGTGATTGGCGCATGCAACGGCTCAATCGCGACTATCGAAAACAGGATCGTACGACGGATGTGTTGGCATTCCCCATACGTGAAGCCAATATGCCCAAGAAGCTATCCTGTCGCACAAGCTTGCTCGGTGATGTCGTCATCTCGTTGCCGACGGCCATTCGTCAAGCCAGAGCGGTGGGCCGATCGATCGACGAGGAGTTGGCGATACTCTTGGTGCATGGGGTGCTTCATCTGTGCGGCTACGATCATGAACGAAACGGGCGCGAAGCGGCACGGATGTCACGTCGGGAGCAGGTCGTTCTGCGTCGCATCGCTCCGATCCCTCACGTTGTGACCCTCCGCGCGCGACAACGGATAAAAGGCGGCTGACCATGGGTTGGTTTCAGCGACTAAGCGACGGTCTTGGCAAGACGCGGCATGTGGTCCAGCAATCACTGGACCGTTTCCTTGGGCGCACTCCCGACCAAGAATTATTGGAGGATCTGGAATCGTCACTCCTGGCCGCTGACCTCGGAGCTCGAGTTGTTGACCGCCTCATGCGAAAGATCAACGATGAGACGCGTGGAGCTGAGGCGAAAACGCCGGAGGGGCTCCAGGGGGTCTTGAGTCGAACGCTCTATGGGATCTTGAAACCCGTTGCGGAGGTCACACTCGATCGTCTCATCACCGAGGGCTCCGTGCCATTCGTTTTCTTGGTCGTCGGTGTGAATGGGGTCGGCAAGACCACCACGATCGCCAAAATGGCACAACGGATGGTGCAGTCAGGTCGGAGGCCGTTGTTGGTCGCGGGAGACACCTTTCGTGCGGCCGCGATCGAACAGCTGCAGGTGTGGGGGGATCGGATCGGCGTGGAGGTTGTGCGTCAGCGACATGGTGCTGATCCTGCCGCCGTGGCTTTTGATGGCATTGTTGCAGCAAAGGCGCGTAAGGTCGATGTGGTACTGATCGACACCGCCGGGCGACTGCACACAAAGTCAAACTTGATGGATGAATTGCGGAAAGTGAAACGAGTGATCGGTCAGGAATTGGCTGGCGCACCCCATGAAGTGCTGCTGGTGCTGGATGCGACACTCGGGCAAAACGCGCTGGCGCAGGCACGTCAGTTTCACGAGGCGGTGGGAGTCAGTGGACTTGTCCTGACGAAGCTGGATGGAACGGCTCGAGGTGGGATCGTTGTGGCGATCGCCGAAGAGCTGAAGATTCCCATCCGCTTGATCGGTGTCGGAGAAGGGGTCGAGGACCTACAAGATTTCAATGCCGAGGCTTTTGTCGCGGCATTGTTCGGGCAGACGGAGAAGCGCTCGTAAACCACGCATTATCTTCTCTCATTCGCACTTCTCGTGCTACGCTTGTCCTTGGCAAGTAGCCTTTCCTAAGCACGAGGGCAAACAATGACCAAGCTCCTAATCGTCGACGATGATCGAATGAATTGCGATCTCCTGCAAGATTTGTTTAGCCGGCAGGGATATGACGTCATTCTTGCGACGAGTGGAAAAGAGGGGCTCGATCTGTTCCGAACGTCCAACCCAAAAGTGACGCTACTGGATCTTCGTATGCCGGAGATGGATGGGTTGACCCTGTTGAAGGAGATCCGCGCCATCGACCCTCACGCGGCGGTGATCATTTTAGGTGGGGGCGCAACCGACGTGCACGAAAATCAAGCGCGCGCTCTGCGGGCCACCGACTTTATACGAAAAGGCTTGTCGCTGGACATTCTTGTTGAAGCAGTCAATCGGAACTCCAAGCTTCCGAGTCCCTCGATGGCCACACAACCTCCGTGTCTAGACGCAGAGATAGGGCAGCAGAGCAGGGAAACGGTCATGGTGGTTGATGATGAACCCCTCGTCTGTGATCTGCTCGTTCAATTTTTAAATCTTCGTGGGTATCATGCGCTCGGTGTGAGAAACGGACAGGACGCTCTTCGGCTGGTCGATGAGATACACCCGGATGCAATTTTGGTTGATATGATCATGCCTGGGATGGCGGGGATCGATGTGCTCCGAACCCTACGGGAAAGAGAATATCCTGGTGGCATCATCATCATGACCGGGAGTCACAACGAGGAGCTGCTGGGAGAAGCTTGGAGCCTAGGTCCTCATGAGTTGCTGGTCAAACCGGTTGACCTCGATCGTCTTTTGATGGCGATCCAGCTTGTACTCGTCTGCCGCGAGTGTTAAAACGCTTCCT
>JAMXAU010000202.1 GCA_024281365.1 Nitrospira sp. | reverse complement strand
ACGTTGAAATCCTTCTGGGCGATCAGCTGGCCTTCCATCAGGAGGCGGAATTCATAGCGACCGGGTGCCGGAAGGATGAGAAGCGGGATATTGATGCCGAAATCGGAGATTTGGAGGCGGTCGCTGATTTCGATGTTGGGAAGAGTGGCTCGACAGACCAGTTGTTCCGAGTTGAGATAGATCAAGTCGATATCAAAGTGATAGAGGCCTTCGGCGTCGGTGAGGCAGAAGTAGAGTCCCATATGCTGATGATGGAAAGGGAACGAAGCCGTCTGAAGATGAGTGAAGATTCCGATCAGGCTTTTCTTTTTGGTGAGGCTATCCTCAATGACTTGGTCGCAGACGAGAAACGCTTGCACGGACGGCTTGGGGATATCGATCATGCTGCTGTTCTAGAGATGAGGTGCTGAGGGCGAAACGGGTTCTCCTCGCCCGGGACAGTACATGGTCGGTGCGGAATTCTCAAGGAACAATGAGCGGGAAGCAGCACCTGGGTCGTTGAGGGATTGCGAACGTCAGTTCGATCAGCCGAGGATGGCGGGGCCGCCTCGCATGTCCAGGATCTCTCCAAAGAGCGTCGTGTGGGAGCCGATTCGACAATAGTGCGGTGTGATTTCCACCGGCATACCCTTGTGCGAGAACAGTTTCCCACAGACGAGGTCCACTCTGTGCACGGACATCATATGGACCTCGAGAGCAGGATCCCCGGACCGCAGATCTGATAACTGAATAGCCGGCAAGGTTTGACCGTGAGACATCTCCACGGCAAATCGTCCGCGTTCATTCACCGTCAGAACGTTCCGACGTAGGTGCGCAATGCGAATACCCTGCTCGCTGTAGAGATCGAGGGTGATGAGGAGTTGCCCGAGCTCCGGCTTGAGTTCGACGACGAGTTGTTCTTTCCCGTGAATCGTGACGACGCCGTTGGTATTTCGGAAAATATTGGATCCGATTCGGAGTTCAAGTCGCGGCTTGGACAGTACTCCCATTGAGGGCGAACGGGAGAACGGATCGGTCCCGTGAACCGGTACCGACTCACCCATTTAGCAACCTCGAACCGCAACGACCATGGGTCGTGTGAAGCAGGTATAGAGCATAGGGAATAGCGTGAAAACACTCAGTAGGCTAGGCTTTCTGCCCTGTTCTGTCAAGTTTGTCCGACGTAGAAATGGCAGGTATTATGGCCCCATGCAAAAGGCCCAGAGGGAAGATCCAAAAGGGCTCCCCTTCCGATGGGGCGGCGATTCGTTGCAAAGAGAAAACCGCTTGTGCTACCGTCCATCCTTCAGACTGGTTCGGCTGGTCCCATCGTCTAGCCTGGCCTAGGACGGAGCCCTCTCAAGGCTTAAACACGGGTTCGAATCCCGTTGGGACCACCAAACCAAGTGTGCTCCTGCCGCGGCCTCTTTATCGTCTTTTTGAACTTGATGGCCGCGGAGAAAACCCTTCGGGGTTTTGTTGTTCGATGCCACACTTTTCCTTCCCACGGGGGTGAATTATGAACCTCCTGACCTTTCGCTTCCGCGAGTCCCAGGCCGTGGATTTTTATTGGAACCTTGAATTGGCCAAGCGCGGATCCTTGCGCGAATTCAAGGTCCATCCCAACATCGTCATCTACGAGTCGGCGTTCGACCTCCTGAACCCGATCCAAGTGGGACAGGCCTTGTCCCTCGCCAAAGCCTTGGTGCTCGACAAGCGAGCCGAGGTGTTCTCGGGGAACACGTCCTTGAGCATGGTGACTGTCCGAGATGTGTTGCAGTGCTATCAGCACTCGATGCAGGTCGATGACCATCATGCTCACTGTTGGTTCAAGATCCGACTCACCTTTGACCTGACCGTGACACGGTTCGAGGTGGAGTCGGACGACTCGGGGAAGTCATTCGTGTTCCCCTGCCGATGTGCGGCTTCCCACGCGTACGGAATCCACTACGACCACCCGGGGACGGTCTACGACCAACTGGACTCGGCTTTGTGGCGAGCCGGCACACGGTGGTGTCCGCGGCTCACGGATCTCTCGGAAATAAAACTCGTCAACGTGGAGTTGCAGACGAAACGATGAAGAACTGAGGACGATCACCGGTCGGATGGCACCCAAAGTTTGGTGATCTCTTGGTGCTTTTTCCGATTATGGTGCCCGGAGAGAACAGTATCCCGCTCGTTACTTCTTCTACGGTGCACTCTCGTAATAAGCCTGCCGAATGGATGGGCCGAGTCAAGCAACACCCCGAGTGCTGATGGGCCGTCGTTGGACGAGACGATGGGGTTTATAAAAGATACCTGGGAAGCCTGTGCCACCATGCGCAGCGGGCTGCAACGGATGGCTCCGAAGGACGGAGCGCCCTGGCAGTTGGATCGAACGGCCAAGGTCGACGTGGTGGTTCGGCCTCCCTCCAGCTTCCAATTCATTACAAGGCTCAATGAGCGGATGCGATTCGGCGGGGCCCTTGATCTCCAAGCGCCGGTGGAAAAAGTTCAGGAGTTTGACTTGCGCGCCATGTCTCCCGACGTCAGCTCCGAGCGAGAAGGAGAAGGAACGAACCTCTACGGCGTTCGGCTGCGCTGCACACGTGCGGCTTGTGTGACCGAATGGGTGGCAACGCTCTTGATACCGGGGAAGCCGATGCACGAACTCAAAACCGGCCGATTGATCGTCGCAAACCTGGAGGAACTGGTGTATGAGGACCGTGCGCCGAAGGACAAACCGGGGGAAAAGAAAGGGGAGCTCTCGCTTCCGGTCTGCGATGCAGCGGCCGCAGAGAGCCTGTCGAAAGCTCTGAGTCACGCCATCATCAAGGCAGGCGGGAAGAAGCCGTTATTTTAGAGCGTGGCTGAATG
>JAMXAU010000201.1 GCA_024281365.1 Nitrospira sp. | reverse complement strand
TTTTCTCCATCACTCCTAGCCTAACCTGGAAGTTTGCTGACTGGTGGTCGATGGATGTTTCGTATACCTATGGGCAACGAGCTTTTAGCGAATTCGATCAACAATATGATTCCAATTCAGTATTCATCATGCTGACGTACGGAGGCGAGAAATGGTCAGTGTCTCGATGAGTCAAGAGCGAATCCTTAGGGGCCGGCAGGCCGCGCACACGAAGACGGTGTCGGACTATCTGGTTCTCTTGCGCCGGCGCCGGACCTTGATTCTAGCAGTTTGGGTGGCGCTCATGGCCGCCAGTGCCGCGCTGGCGTTTTTCCTCCCGGCCGTCTATCGTTCGACTGCCACGATCCTCATTGAGGAGCAGGAGATTCCGCCTGATCTGGTTCGGTCGGCGATCGCGACCTATGCTGATCAGCGCATCGAGACGATCAAGCAACAGGTCCTCAGTCGGGCCACGCTGTGGCGCATCGTGGAGCAGTATGGTCTTTATGAGAAGCTTCGGAAACGGAGCCCAACGGAGGAAGTGCTGGAACGATTCACCAAGGACATTCAGATCGATGTGCTGAACGTCAAGGTGGTCGATAAGCGGACGCAGAATCCGACCCAGGCGACCATCGCGTTTACCCTGGCCTATGACGGCGAAACTCCGGCGTCGGCACAAAAGGTCGCCAATGAATTGACGAGTCTCTTTCTGGCGGAAAACTTGAAGAGCCGTGAGCGGCATGCCCAGGAAACCACCGCCTTTCTGAAGCGGGAAGCGGAGAATTTGGATAAACATATTCAGGAACTCGAGGTCATGCTCGCCGCCGTGAAGCACAAGGCCGACGGGGCGCTGCCGGAGTTGATACAGCTCAACATGCAACTGCTGACTCAGGCGCAGCGAGAGCTGCTCGATGCTGATCGCGATATCCGAAGCCTGCGCGAGAAGAAAACATATCTGGAAGGTGAATTGGCGCAGCTGAAGCCCCAGACTCCGATCATCACTGCGAGCGGTGACCGGCTTCTGGATACAGGGGAACGGCTGAAGGCCCTGCGCGCTCAGTATGCCAGTGTCTCCGCCTACATGTTGCCCGATCACCCTGACTACATCAAACTCAAGCAAGAGATCGATTCGCTTGAAAAGGAAACGGGTGGCATCGATGAACGTGACGAACTGTCGAAGCGGATTCAGGCCGAGCGAGCGACGCTCGCCGATCTCCAAGAACGCATGCATGACTCCCATCCCGATGTCATTCGTGTCCAAGAAGTCGTGGCGTCGCTGGAGCGGGAACTGCAGGCCAGCTCGCTTCGCCCGACACTCCCTCCGCCCGTCAAGCCGGAAAACCCCGCCTACATCAACATTCAGTCCCAGTTGGCGTCGACCCAGGCCATGTTGGGATCGTTGGAGTCGGCTCGAGCCGATCTCAAACGTCGGATGACCGAGTACGCGAAGCGAGTCGAAATGACACCGACGATCGAGCCGGACTATATGGATCTGCTCCGAGATCGTGAGAACTCCATGCGTAAGCATATGGAGATTACGTCCCGGTTGATGGAAGCTCAAGTGTCGGCGGAATTGGAGGTGCAGCGAAAGGGTGAGCGGTTTGCGCTGATCAACCCTCCGGAATTGCCGGAAAAACCGGAACGGCCCAATCGCTTGGCTATCATGCTGCTTGGGGCCTTCTTGGCTGTTGGGGGAGGGATCGGAACCGGTGTGGCCGTGGACAATGTCGATCGGACGATTCATACCGCCGAACAGTTCGGCCGCGTGTTGCAGGGGGTCCCGTTGGCCGTGATCCCCTATCTTCCGTCGGAGCGGGAGCTTGCCTCTCTTGGACGTCGGCGGACAGTCATGGGCATTGCGGGGCTTGGTGTTCTGGTGGCCGGCGCGGTGATCGTGCATGTGGCTTGGATGCCCTTGGATGTCTTGTGGTATGCCGTGTGGCGAAAACTCGGATAGAAACGACGAAGAGGAGGGTCTCCCGATGGAATATCTTCAGCAGGCGCAGGAACGACTCAAGCAACAATCCGGCTCAGCCGGTCCTGGCACGCACCGACCAGAAGACCACTCGGTGACCCAAGCGCCTCCTCTCATTTACTCTTCGACCAGAGCGATTTCTCTCTCCGAACAGTTGATGCGAGATCAACGGCTGATTTCAGGGCATGCCGAAGGGCCTTTTGTCGATGCGTACAAGCGGTTGCGGGCCCAGGTCATGCAGCAGTTTCGCCAAAAAGAATGGAATGTGCTCGGGATATCCAGCCCCACCGCACATGAAGGTAAGACCTTGACGGCGGTGAATCTGTCGTTGGCTTTGGCCATGGACCTGGCGCATACGGTCATGCTGGTCGACGCCGATATGCACCGACCGTCTGTGCATCGACTCTTTGGTCTGGACCAGGCTCAGGGGTTGACGGAATATCTGTTCGACCAGGTGCCCCTCACACAGCTGTTGATTCATCCCGGAGTCGGTCGGCTGGTCTTCCTGCCGGGAGGACGTTCGATTAAGAATTCCTCGGAGGCTCTGGCCTCCCCCAGGATGGCTGCTCTTGCTCAGGAGCTCAAGCATCGCTATCCTTCTCGCTTCATCGTGCTGGACTTGCCGCCGATCTTGTCCCGAGCCGACGTGTTGGGATTCAGTTCCCACATTGATGCCCTGCTGCTCGTGATCGAAGAGGGGCGCACCTCATCTGTTGAGGTGGAACAGGCTGTGACAGCCATTGCGGGCACCGTGCCTATTCTCGGGGGTGTTCTCAATAAATCGGGGCGCACACAACTGACCAAGCGGCGAGCGATGGGTTTGCTGCACAGTCACTCTGCGTAGGTACCATGTACGAACCATACTATCAATTGAAGACGAAGCCCTTCACGTT
>JAMXAU010000012.1 GCA_024281365.1 Nitrospira sp. | reverse complement strand
CTTTCGATCCGCCTGCCTCTGGGAGGCCCAGAATTTGTCATCCTATCGTGACGCTGGCATAATCCTCTGCCAGAAAGGCTGCTAGTTGTGGGTAGCAAAGAAGGAGTAGTGTAATGCGTGCAGTCAGTCGACGAATGACGGACTTGGCTCAGTCGGAGATTCGCGCCATGACTCAGGCCTGTGCCAGTGCAAAGGGCCTCAATATGGCGCAGGGGGTCTGTGATACGCCGGTTCCTCCGGTGGTGCTCGAGGGGGCTGAGCGGGCGATTCATGATGGCTACAACGTCTATACGCGATTCGACGGGCTGTCGGACTTGCGGCAGGCGATCACCGAGAAGCTGGAGCGGTATAACCGGATACAGGCTGACCCGGAAAGCGATATTACCGTGAGTGCCGGTGCGACAGGAGCCTTCCATTCTGCCTGTGCCGCTCTGCTGAATCCCGGCGACGAGGTCATCCTGTTTGAGCCGTATTACCAATACCATATCAATGCGCTTGTGGCGGTCGAAGCGGTTCCGGTCGCGGTTTCTATGCAACCTCCGGCCTGGTCCTATTCCATGGACCAATTGGAAGAGGTCGTGACGCCAAAAACAAAAGCCATCATCATCAATTCACCAGGTAATCCCTCTGGGAAGGTCTACAGTCAGTCTGAATTGGAGGCAGTGGCGGAATTTGCCTGCCGGCATGACCTCTTTGTTCTGACGGACGAGATCTATGAATACTTTCTCTACGACGGACGGCGTCATATCAGTATGGCCTCGTTGCCGGAGATGGCGGAGCGAACCATCACGATCGGCGGGTACTCCAAAACGTTCAGCGTGACGGGGTGGCGGATCGGGTACAGCGTTGCATCCCGACGGTGGGCACAAGCCATCGGGGCAATGAACGATTTACTCTACGTGTGTGCCCCTGCGCCGTTGCAGATGGGTGTCGCGCGAGGGATCCGTGAACTGCCTGATAGTTTCTATGAGCAGCTACGGCAGGACTATCAGGGGAAGCGCGAGAAGTTCTGCCGTGCGTTAACTCGAGCTGGAATCACTCCATCCATCCCGCAGGGCGCCTATTATGTCCTCGCGAATGTTTCCCATCTACCTGGTCACACGGGGAAAGCTCGCGCGATGTCTCTCTTAGACAAAACCGGGGTCGCCGGCGTGCCGGGGGAAGCCTTTTTTACGAGCAAGGTTGGGGCTGATTTTATCCGATTCAGTTACGCCAAGACCGATCAGGATCTAGAGGAAGCCTGTCGTCGATTGACACAAGCTAGGATGTAGCGACTCAGGGTAGTGCGATGTGACTTGGGCTCTAGTCGTTCGTTTCCTCGATCCCGAGTTTCATGTTCCACGTTTCACGTTTCGACCTTCATGTTGTTGAGAGGCCTGAAACATCAAACCTGAAACTTGAAACCGTAGGTTAAGGCCCTTCACGAGGTCTGCGTTCCAGGCGCGGGAATCAGGTTCGCCAACTCTCGACCGAGTGATGGAGAACAGCAAGGGCTCGTGGCGATGATTCCACGGTAGCGTGGGGTCGGTCGGTTGAACGTCAGGGTCTGTCCGCTTCCATCAGTAATCGTCCCGCCGGCTTCATCGATCAACAGGACTCCAGCCGCGACGTCCCACTCATTTTCCGACTCAAACGTGGCTACCGCATCGATACGGCCGCATGCCATCAGAGCGAGGGACCAGGCGATGGACAGCATCGGACGATGCTGAGTGGATGGATCGAGTGCCGCAAAACGACCGGTCTGATGTTCCCATGGACTCAGTGCAATCACCGGTAGTTGCCCGGCGCTGATCTGCCGTGAATCTGCCGATTCGTGGTTCAGCCGAAGTCCTTCACCTCGGATGGCACTGAAGAGTTCGTTCGTCGAAGGATTATAGATGGCTGCGACGATGGGAAGACCCTGTTCAATGAGTGCGACGGAAATGCAAAACTCCGGGAGTCTATTGATGAAGGCTTTGGTCCCATCGATCGGATCCACCACCCAGACTCGATCTTTCTGCAGTCGCCCGGGATCATCCGGGGATTCTTCCGATAGCCATCCGTCCTGAGGAAATGCGGAGCGCAGGTGTGCGTGAAGAATATCGTTGACCGCAAGGTCTGCTGATGTGACCGGAGACTGGTCTGGTTTTTTGATCGTCTCGAATCCATCCCTAGCCAACCGCAAGGCCTCTGAACCGGCGGCTCTCATCGCGTCTTCAAGTCGGTTGAGCTCATGAGATAATTTCATGAGCCCAGAGTACCAGGCCTATCGCAGAATGAAAAGGAACGTGCCGGTTCTCGGCTTGACCTTCCGCAAGAATCTGCGTACAAGCTCGCTATGATGAAGTTGGTCCAGAAGCGTTCGAAGAAGACCGGCCTCTCTCCAGGGACTCTCATTCACATCGGTGAGACCCGCACGGACTCTGTAACCGTGACTCGCTTCAACTATGCGGGTACGCACTGCGACGAGCAGGTCGTAACGGACATGGAGGCCCTTCAGCCGCCGGCGGATGAGACGGTGACCTGGGTCAATGTCGGCGGCGTCCACAAGGTTGAGGTGTTGGAAGGATTCGGCAAATGCTTTGGCCTCCACCCGCTTTTATTGGAAGACATCGCCAATACCGATCAACGTCCCAAACTGGACGACTACGAGACCTATTTATTTCTTGTGATGAAGATGCTGACGACCTCCGATCGCGGAGATATTCTGGTTGAGCAGGTCAGTTTTGTTCTTGGGCGGAATTATGTGCTCTCGTTTCAGGAGAACGGGACGGATGTGTTCGGGGCTGTTCGGGATCGCCTGAAAGGCGGTAAGGGGCGACTGCGGCAAAATGGCTCGGACTATCTCATCTATGCATTGATCGATGCCGTGGTCGACCAGTATTTTGCCGTGCTCGAAATGCTCGGTGAACGCATTGAATCGCTTCAAGAACGGGTGATGGCCGATCCGAAACCGGAGACTCTCCAAAATATCCATGCACTGAAACGGCAGTTGCTCTTCGTGCGTCGCGCTGTGTGGCCGTTACGGGAAGCCATCAACAATCTCTCCCGCTCGGAATGCCCGTTCCTGCATGAGCCGACGAAGCTATTTTTCCGGGATGTCTATGACCATGTGGTGCAGATCGTGGATACGATTGAGACCCTGCGCGAAATGGTTTCAGCCAGTCTCGACATCTATCTGTCCAGCGTGAGCTATCGCCTCAATGCCGTCATGCGGGTACTGACGGTGATCACGACCATCTTCATGCCGCTCAGTTTCATCGCCGGCATCTATGGGATGAATTTTGAGCATATGCCGGAGTTGAAGTGGGCCTGGGGCTATCCTATGGCCCTCGGCATCATGGGCCTCGTGGCCGGGATTATGTTGATCGGATTCCGCCGTAAGAACTGGCTGTAAGTGGTGAGGCTCGGCTACTCTTGGACTTCCACCTTATCGACAAAATAGGTCGTGTCCCCGAAGCAGGTGGTGGGGATATAGCGATATTCCTTGTAATGCAAGATGACGCGTTTCCCCATTATGTCGTTCAATTGATCGGCGACTTTGTCGTCCCAGATTGTAAACTGCCACAGGACCGGTGCGGTACCCGGCACCGTGGTCATGGCCAGCTCTCCTTCATATGTTTTACACACCCACCCCTTCGAGGAGAATTTTTGGATGTACCCGGCTCGGTTTCCATCGGAATACGTCCAGTTGAACACGACGATGAGATAGGCCGCACCGAGAAACACGAGGATAGTCAACAATACTTCGTCACCGTCTGGTTGGCGAGATCGACTGTGAGCCGGTATCCCTCGGTCTCAACGGCATGCTTCATGAGCGCCAGTACTTCGTCTGCTTTCAGCACCACGGGAAGAATGCCGTTTTGAAAACAGTTATTGTAAAAAATGTCGGCAAAACTCGGAGCAATGACGCAACGGAATCCTTGGTCCAACAGGGCCCAGGGTGCATGTTCTCGAGATGAGCCGCATCCAAAATTATCGCGCGTCAATAAGATGGAAGCAGCGTGATAGCGAGGCTGATTCAAGAAAAAGTCAGGATCCGGTGATCCATCCTTTTTCTTTCTCCAGTCAAAAAAGAGACCTTCGCGGAGCCCGGTCCGTTTGATCGTCTTTAAAAATTGCTTCGGAATAATTTGGTCGGTGTCCACATTGATTTGATCCAGTGGGGCCACGAGACCAGTGAGAGTGGTAAACGGTTCCATAAACGACCTCAGCTCCAATGTCGAATATCGACGAAGTGCCCTTCGATGGCCGCCGCCACTGCCATGGCAGGGGAGACCAAGTGGGTTCTCCCGCCCGCGCCTTGACGTCCCTCGAAGTTGCGATTGCTCGTGGAGGCACAACGTTCTCCTGGTTGCAGGACGTCGGCATTCATTGCCAGGCACATGCTGCACCCTGCCTCTCTCCATTCAAATCCCGCATCACGAAACACGCGATCAAGTCCCTCCGCCTCGGCCTGTTGTTTGACGAGTCCGGACCCTGGGACCACCATGGCATGCACGGATGTCGCCACCTTCCGACCTTTGGCCAGGCTGGCTGCCAACCGTAAGTCTTCAATACGCGAGTTGGTGCATGACCCAATGAAGACCTTGTCGATCTTGATCTCGGTGATCGGCGTATTGGGAGACAACCCCATGTAGTTCAATGCGCGTTCCGTTGCACTTTTGGTTTTAGCATCCACGATCGTTTGAGGGTCCGGAACCTTTTGGTCCACACCCAACACCATTCCCGGACTCGTTCCCCAACTGACCTGAGGTGCGATTTCTTCCGCCCGCAGGGTTACGACGGCATCGTAGATGGCGTCCGGGTCGGTCTTCAGCGACTGCCAGGCCTGCATAGCCCGTTCGAGCAACTCTCCTGTCGGAGTGAGGGGACGTCCCTTCACATAGGCGATTGTCTTGTCATCAGGGGCTACCAGTCCAGCACGGGCTCCGCCCTCGATCGACATGTTGCAGAGGGTCATGCGCCCCTCCATGCTCAGTGCGCGAATCGCCGACCCTGTGTATTCGATGACGTACCCGGTGCCACCAGCTGTTCCAATCTTCCCGATAATCGCCAGAATAATGTCCTTGGCCGAACAGCGATCAGAAAGGGACCCTTCAACCCGGACTTCCATCGTTTTAGGCCGCTTCTGCACCAAGCACTGTGTGGCGAGGACATGCTCGACTTCGCTAGTTCCGATGCCGAATGCCAATGCCCCGAATGCTCCATGGGTGGATGTATGAGAATCTCCGCATACGATGGTCGTTCCTGGAAGCGTGAACCCTTGTTCGGGGCCGATGACGTGAACCACGCCTTGTCGGACGTCATCCATGCCGAAGTAAGTAATGCCGAAGTCACGGCAGTTTTCCTCAAGGGTTTGAATCTGCTTCGCGCTGATGTGATCGGCAATTGGTAGTTTTCTGTCGGTCGTGGGGACATTGTGATCCGGTACCGCGAGTGTGGCGGCAGGACGGCGTGGGCGCCGGCCGGCAAGCTTCAATCCCTCAAAGGCCTGCGGCGACGTGACTTCATGCACGAGTTGCCGGTCGATGTACAGAAGGGTGGTCCCATCCGGTTCCTCTCGAACAACATGCGACTCCCAAATTTTGTCGAACAGTGTCTTGCCCGCCATCAGTGCTCCTGCTTTTGTAAAGTGAGACCCCATTATACAGAGAAGGCCCATGGTCTTGACAAGGTGTCTCTGGCGCTTGCCCTTCACCGCATGTCGTGATACCACCAGGCTCGTGAAGGCTGTACCGTGGAACGACCAACGCATTGTGGAGTGGAGTCAGCTATTGCTGGACAGCTATCAGCGCTGGATTGGAAACGAGTTGATCGAGCGGACCGGAGGTGCGGCGGCGCAGGCGCAGAGATTGTTTGAAGTCTCCTTCGTCGTGGTGTCGCATGGTGTTGAGCCCGATCCGGTCTTGAACTATGGCAATCAAGCGGCGCTGGACTTGTGGGAGGTCTCCTGGGAACGATTCACTACGACTCCCTCGCGGCTCACGGCTGAGGCCGATAACCGGGCAGAACGAGCGCGGATGTTGGCGCAGGCGCGAGTCCAAGGTTTCTATGACGGCTATAACGGAGTGCGGATTTCTTCAACGGGCCGTCGGTTTGTGGTTGAGAAGGCCGTGATCTGGACGGTGGTCGATGTGGCTGAGCGTCCGCTTGGTCAGGCAGCGACGTTTTCATTATGGAAACACGCGGTCGGATCGTGACGAGCCATCCCCCTCCCACCGATCTGGTTGGAAGGGAATCAGCAACCTGGGTATCGCAGGAATTGACGAGCTGTTTTGGCGAGCAGATCTTGAACGATAGACGAAAAGCCTGGAAGGTCAGGTCCACAGTTCGAGCGGACCGTGGGTGGCGATGCCATGGAGCAGGTCTTGTGTCGAAAGAATACCGACGAGACGACGGTTCTGATCGAGAATCGGAACCGCATGGATCCGTTCCTCCAGCATGACTCGGGCAATTTCACGGATCTCTGTTGTAGGAGTTGCCGAGATTACTCGCGGGGTCATGATCGCGGCAGCGTGCTTGTGGGAAGCTTGTCGCATATCGTCCGATGTGATCAATTCAGGCACATGCCGGAGGAGATCTTGATACGAGAGCATCCCTACGAGCGTGCCATGTAACGACGTGATGGGGATGTGGTGGAATCCTTTGTGAGTCATGATCGTCCATGCATCAACTAGCCGACTGTCAGATGGAAGCGAGAGCACCGGTGTCGTCATCAAGTCTCGGGCCAGGACTGCCGGCGTGGGATGTGATCGATCGGGCCCCTGTTGTTGGTAGGCCGCCTGTGCAACCAAAGCGGGGTGATCCAACATCGATGACGATTGGCCATGCTGCTCCCGATCTGCCACAGCCTCCGTGCGGTTGTACCGCGGGGTCACGAGCTTTGCCGGATAGACTTCCGCAACCCCGTTGACCGCCACAATAATGGGCATGCTGTCGCTCCTTAGCTGTTGTATCGGCGACTTGATGAAATACTTAAGCGAGCAAGAGGGGTCGTTTGATCTCTCGCGCTGAGCCCGGCTGTGGTTTGGCACTAGAATGAGGTCTTTCGGCCGAGCCTGATACGACTGCCGATATCCATAGCACGCGTGAACGGCACAGCCACAATTTTGTGCCTTGGAGGGCAAGTTCTCCTTCCGATGGTGACCCTCAGCTTGGTTGCTTCCGTTTTCACCCCTATGCTATAAGAACCCCCGTATCATTTGGAATTTCTCGAGTGTTGATAGTCGCTTCAACGACCATAGAAGAAGGGTGTACAGTACCAAACGCCTGCATGTCCTCCAGAGTGTGGCATCATACAGACTAAGTCACGAGCTTCTATATTCATCTCTTCTTTTCTCGCAAGGGGGGTAGTTATGGGCAAGTCATTGTTGGTGGGCTTTCTCGGCCTTGGGATGGTGTTGGCCGGGGTTTCAGGTTCATATGCACTTCAGGCGGGCGGTGTCGAAACCGGTGATCTTGAAACCGGCTCCGTCGTCGGGCAGCCGTTCAAAGAACTCACTGTCGATGCCTCGTTCTTCGCACTCGAAATTGGAGACACGAAGGTCTGGTATCCTCCCGTGACCGTCATCGATTTTAAGACGCGACCAGGTGCCCCGGTTCTCTTAAAGGTGACGAACAAGGCGACGGCTGAACATGGATTCCAGCTCACTGCGGCAGTGAATCAATCGGCACCGACTGTCTTGCATACCAAGATCGTGCTCAAACCAGGCGAAACCCAGTATATCGGTATTCCCACCAGTGACTTGTTTTATGCCGCAGGGAACGTACTGGAGTATCGGTGTCATCTGCATCCGGGACATGTCGGCGGCAAGTTGCTCATGCTGAAATAGTCGCGGGCAACGAAGAAAGAAAATCTCATCGCAGATTCACGGCCTCAAGGAAATCTTCCTTGAGGCCGTTGTGTTTTTCGGCGGTTTGAAAAGAGAATCTCGAAGCGTCCGGACCTCACAAAAAGCAGAAGGCCTTGGTTCTCTTGAGAACCAAGGCCTTCTGCAACAACAAGAGCAGCAGTTGACTTAGTTTCTGACCCCGCTCCACACTTTGGCGGGATCGATTCCTTTATCAGGGTTCAATGCCTTTGCTCTTTCCAGGAGGACGTCCGTCGTCTCCGGATAGAGAGGGTCAGAGATGCAGCAATTATCGACCGGACACACAGCCGCGCATTGAGGTTCGTCGAAATGGCCGACACACTCGGTGCATCGGTCGTGGGCGATGACATAAATATTATCGCCGACTCCCTGTCCATCACCGACGTGGTTTCCTTTCGACTCGGCATCGCTTCTCGTTTCGAAAATTGCTTCGTTGGGACATTCCGGTAGGCATGCCCCGCAAGAGATGCATTCGTCCGTAATCAGTAGAGCCATGACCCAAGCCTCCTTCTCAGTCCCAAACGCTTCAACAATATTGACAAGTTCCCACGTCCACCACCATAGTAGTGCTCAATTTGACGATGGGCGGCGTGAGAAGGCATTCTATTCTGTGCTTCTTTTCCAAGTCAACGGAACGAGTTCCGGTCAGAAGGCCTAGGGCAGTTCTACGCATGGGTCGTTGGGCCCAGCATGTGAAAAAATAAAGTCGGTACGCTTCTCCAAATGTCCGGTAATCAGAACCAAGCGAGTGATCGAGAACAGAAAAAGAAGCGGATCATCATGATGATCCTGCTGGCGCTGCTATTGATGAGCGCCTCGGTGTTTCTCGTTGAGCGCAAAGAGTCAAGTGTGATTGTGGTGACGTTTCCCAGTGGCGTCGAATTGGAGGCCGAGGTCGCCGATACTCCAGAGAAGCTCCTCTTCGGGCTTGCCTTTCGCGAGGCATTACCGACTAACGGGGGCATGTTGTACATCTTTGAAGAAAATGGTCTTCATCGGGTCACGACGCGGGAGTACCGATTTCCTATCGACGTGCTGTGGGTCGATGAGAGTCATCATGTTGTGCATCTGCTCGAGCAGGCGGAACCCTGCGCCAAAGATCCATGTCCGCTGTTTGGGCCGCCACCCGAAGCGGCTCGCTATGTGATACAGGCGGAATCTGGGTTCATCAAAAAATCAGGCGTGGCCAAAAACGACGAACTCAAATATGCCCTTCGCCTATAGGCCTTGCGGCACACCAAGGGGATACATATGATGGATGGGTTTCACAAGGTCGGTCAAGTTGAAGACGTACCTCCGGGACAGTCGAAGATCGTCAAAGTCAATGATCGACCGATCGCCCTGTTCAACATCGACGGGAAGTTTTATGCCATTCACAATAGCTGCCCCCATGAAGGGGGGCCTCTTATTGAAGGCCGGCTCAAGGGCTACGTCATTGCCTGTCCGTGGCACGACCTTGCGTTCGACATCCGAAACGGACAAGGTACGGATGGGGGCGGGTATTGCGTAGGGAGTTACGAGGTGCGGGTGGAGGGAGCCGAGATCATGATCGGTCCGCGAAGGAAATCATGAACACATCCAAGAGCACGTGCGTAACCGTGAAGAACGTGCAGAGGATACTGATGTGAATAGAGTTGGTGCCGAACCTGTGTCGATCTGTGAGGCCGGGGATTCCCGCAAAGTCGTGGTTGATCAACCCTTTGTTCTTCAATTGTGGGAAGATCGGACGAGAGGTGAACAGTGGGTCGCGTCCTATGATACCAAGGGACTTGCTCTACTCGGCGACGACTTTCTCCGCATCGCCAGTAATAACGCCGTTGACAACGGACAGCGAGTCTTTGAGTTTAAGGCCGTGCAGCCGGGTGTCTACCACGTCGTATTCGAAAAACGCATGGGGTGGAAATTCACCTCGGAAGATCGCCGGATCTTCACGATAGAGGCGCAGCCACCCGCTGGGAATTGAATCCATGCCAGACATTGCCTTTATCAATGGGTGTTTCATTCCATGGCAAGACGCGACGGTTTCCATCGATGACCGCGGATTCCAATTCGGCGATGCGGTTTATGAAGTGATTCGAACGTATCGAGGTACTCCCTTCAAATTGGGTGCGCATCTTGACCGACTTGATCGAAGCGCAACACAACTCTCCATTCCCCAGCCCTATACCAGAAGACAATGGACGCAATGGGTTCACCAGGGACTGAGCCTGGCCGGGTATCAGGATGCCAAGATCTACATTCAGGTGACGCGAGGCGTGGCTCCCCGCGAGCATGGCTTTCCTTCCGAGAGTCGCCCGACTGTCGTCATGACGATTCGAGCGCTCCACCCGCTCAGTCTGGAAATGCGTCACACCGGCGTAACGGCCTGTACGCGCGAGGATCTACGATGGGGCCGATGCGACATTAAAAGCGTGAATTTACTGGCCAACGTGCTGGCTCGTGAAGAGGCCAGACGGGCTGGTGTGTTTGAAGCCATTTTTGTTCGCGACGGATTTGTCATGGAGGGTGCCGTGAGCAACGTGATGGCCGTTCAGGGGGGGGTGCTCGTGACGGCTCCTGAAAGCCCGCGCATTCTGTCCGGAGTGACCAGGACGGTTGTACTGCAATTAGCAAGAGAGGAAGAGGTTGTCGTCGAGGAACGATTCATATCGATCGACTCTCTCTACCGCGCAGACGAGGTTTTTCTCACCGGGACCACGCTCGAAGTACTCGGAGTCGTTCAGATCGATGGGAAAGTCATTGGCACCGGTCGCCCAGGTCCGGTGACTCAGGCTTTGGCAGCTCGGTGGGCGCTACTGACGGGCTAGTCCCCTTGCATTGCTTAGGGGTGCGTGCTATGGTACCGCCTCTGTAAGTGGGCGCACGCCTATACGCTTGAAGTCTCATCTCCAGGTTTGGATCGCCCGTTCCAGAGAACTCAGGACTATCAACGGGCGATTGGGAAACAGGTGAATCTCAAGCTTCGACAGCCTCTCGAAGGTCAGTGGCGGATTACTGGAGAACTGAAGCAAGTAGACGAGGCTCTCGTCGTGCTGGAGATCGGTACGCATCGAGCTCCTCAGGCGATTCAGCTCAGTCGTGAAAGCATTGCAGAAGCAAAACTGGTTGTGAAAATTTAAATACGGGGTAAGGGCGTCGTGGGTGAAAACCGGATGCAGGAGCGTGAGGTATGAACCGAGAACTGATTTCAGTAATTGACGAAATCGGACGCCAAAAAGGAATCGACAAGGCGCGCGTGATCGGAGCCATCGAATCCGCTCTGCAGACTGCCGCGAAAAAGCGTTTTGGGCAGGCTGAGAACATTCAGGTTGAGATCGATCCGAAAACCGGAGAAATCTCCGTCGTCTCTAAGAAGACGATCGTCGAGACGGTCAGCAATCCTAAAGCGGAAATTTCACTGAGTGAAGCACGTCAATATGACAGCGAAGCCGAAGTCGGGGATGAGATCGGATCCCTGATTGAAATGAATGAATTAGGGAGAATTGCCGCACAAACCGCCAAGCAAGTCATTTTTCAGAAGGTTCGTGAAGCGGAGTGGGAGGCGGTTCAGAAGGAATACTCCACGAGGCAGGGTGATTTGGTCACCGGTATCATTCTTGGCATGGAGCGCCGCAATTACCTGGTGGATCTCGGGAAAACGGAGGCGATTCTTCCGATACAAGAGCAGATCCCGCGTGAAACATACAGGCGTGGTGATCGTGTGAAGGCCATGCTCCTGGAAGTTCGTCGGACCCCAAAGGATGTGCAAGTGATCTTGTCGAGAAGCCATCCTCAATTTGTGGCGAAGCTCTTTGAGCTCGAAGTGCCTGAGATCATGGAGAAGATCATCGAAATCAAATCGGTCGTTCGGGAGCCTGGAGACCGTACCAAGATTGCTGTGACATCACGGGAAAAGGCGGTGGACCCGGTAGGCGCTTGTGTCGGTATTAAAGGTTCTCGCGTGCAAGCGGTCGTCCGTGAGTTGCGTGGTGAAAAGATCGACATCATTACCTGGACGCAAGATCCGCGGGTGTTTATCGCGGAAGCGTTGAATCCGGCCACGATCGAAAAGGTCGGTATCGACGAGGAGAAGAAATCGGCATTGGTGGTCGCTGCCGATTCGCAACTCTCCCTGGCGATCGGTAAGAACGGCCAAAACGTCAGGCTGGCGGCGCGTTTGACGGGCTGGAAGATCGACATCATCAGTGCCACGGAGTACGAAAAGGAAAAAGTAGAACGCGATAAGGAAATCAAGGCGGCGCTGGCGGAAGAGACGGAGGCGCAGCGATTGCAGGAAGAGGCGCGTCAAGCGGCGAGAGCGGAAGAGGCAATGAACGGATCAGAGTAGGATACGGAATCGTCCGATGGCAATGCGTGTATACGAACTGGCAAAGAAACTGGGTATGGAAAATCGTGTGCTCATCCCTGAGCTCAAAAAAATGGGTGTATCTGTGACATCCCATAGCAGTGCGCTCGATGATGAGATCGTGGAGAAAGTATTGGGAAAACTTGCCCCGCAATCGAAAGGTCAGGGAGCCGGAAGTGAGGGAGGCTCTCCATCAAAATCTATTCCTGGTGCAGGCCAGAGCAAGGCCTCGGCGGGAAAGAGTCAACCGGTTGAAGAATCGGCTAAGCCAGATAAGCGGCGTATTCTGATCAAGCGTAAGAAGGAAGAGGAACCTACAGAGGTCCTCTCGTCGCCCCCGGCCCTGGAAAGCGGACGCTCGGCTCAGCCTGAACCATCGGTGAATCCGGAGCACTCCATTCTCGAAGAGCTCGTCGCTCCCAGCCCACGCGTCGATGAGGTGCGAGAGGAAGCCCCGGTTCCACCTTCAGCTATCGTGGTACCTCCCGTGGTGGCTCCCAAACCGGAGGAAGCTCAGCCTAAGGTGGCCATCGTCCCGCCTTCTGTCGTCGTCACGACGGTTGAATCTGTCCCCGGCCAGAAGAAGAGTATGGCGTTCGAGGCCATCACAGCCGAAGGACAGAAAGATAAACTCAAGAAAGCCCGTAAGACAGGTCGGCCAAAAGACGACCAGCAAGATGTCAAGCTCAGGGAGGATGCCGCACGCTGGCAAGATCTCCGGGCCATTCCGGTCCAGCGTCGTGACGACCGATCCAAGCATCTGCATCATAGTGCTCCCTCTGAGGTGACGAAGCCTCGTCGAAAGAGCGTCAAAATCACTCCGAGAACGACGGTTAAGGAATTTGCGGAGTTGATCGGTCAGCGTCCGACGGACATTGTGCGTAAGCTCATGGAGATGGGTCAGATGCTGACTTTTCATCAACCCATGAATCTGGATGCGGCGGCAATGTTGGCTGAAGAGAGTGGCGTCAAGATCGACATTGCAATTGAAAAAGTAGGGGACGACTTGTTGCAAGATGTACTGGAGGCCGGCGGTGAGGAACGACCTGAACCTCGCCCACCCGTCGTGACGATCATGGGTCATGTCGATCACGGAAAAACATCGCTGCTCGACGCTATTCGTCAAACCAATGTTGCAGAGGGGGAGGCTGGAGGCATCACGCAACATATCGGGGCCTATACGGTTTCGGTGCGAGGCAAGCAGGTAACCTTCTTGGATACGCCTGGCCATGAGGCCTTCACGGCCATGAGAGCCCGTGGGGCTAAGGTCACGGATGTCGTCATTCTGGTCGTTGCCGCAGACGATGGAGTTATGCCGCAAACCATTGAGGCCATCCATCATGCGAAAGCCGCCGGCGTTCCACTCATCGTCGCAATGAACAAGATCGATAAGCCCACCGCCAATCCGGATCGAGTCAGGAATGCGCTCTCGGAACATGGACTCATTTCTGAAGCTTGGGGTGGCGATACGATCATGGTGGAGGTGTCGGCCAAGCAAAAAACAGGTCTGGATACCCTTTTGGAAATGATTCTTTTGCAGGCCGAAGTGCTTGAACTCAAGGCGGATCCACATCGGCAAGCGAGAGGGACGGTCGTCGAGGCTAAGATCGAACGAGGGAGAGGGCCGGTCGCTACGGTACTGGTGCAGAGTGGGACGTTGCGGGGCGGCGATGCGTATGTCGTGGGCACGTTCAGTGGTCGGGTGCGAGCGCTCATCAATGATCGCGGGGAAAAAGTACAGCAGGCAGGGCCGTCTATTCCTGTCGAAGTCATTGGCTTACCGGGTGTCCCGTCGGCAGGAGATGTCTTCCATGTCGTCTCGAATGAGCGGGTAGCCAGGGAGATTGCCGAAGAACGAGCTCAGAAGCGTAGGGCAGCCGAGTTGACCAGCCCGGCGAAGGTTTCGCTTGACGACCTCTTTGCAAAAATCCAAGAAGGTTCGGTGAAGGAGTTAGCCATCGTCATCAAAGCCGATGTGCAGGGATCGTCGGAAGCCTTGGCCGGAGCGGTTGAAAAGTTATCGACAGACGCGGTCAAGCTGCGAGTCATTCATAACGCCGTCGGGGGAATCATGGAATCCGATGTCCTGCTCGCGGCAGCATCGCGGGCGATCATCATCGGTTTCAATATCAGGCCTGAACCGAAGGCCACGGCATTGGCGGAACAGCAAGGTGTCGATGTCCGGCTCTATACGATCATCTATGACGCCATTGCCGACATCAAGGCTGCCATGGAAGGCTTGCTTGAGCCGACGCTCAAGGAACGAGTCCTAGGACGTGCCGAGGTCCGTCAGGTCTTTATGATTCCCAAGGTGGGTGCAGTGGCAGGCGCCTATGTGGTTGACGGCCTCATCTCCCGAACGAGTGCCGGAGTCCGCGTGATTCGCGACAATGTGGTGGTGTATCAAGGCAAGTTTGGCTCATTGAGACGATTCAAAGACGATGTGCGCGAGGTTCAGCAGGGGTACGAATGCGGGTTGAGCATCGAGAATTTCAATGACGTCAAAGCGGGAGACATTGTCGAAGCGTATACGATCGACAAAATTGCGACGAAGCTCTAGATGTCGGTCCAGATCACGACCGCGCCGTCTCGTTGTGCCTGGGAAGAGTAAGCTGTAAGGCTCTCTCGCGGAGATTGGCTCGGATGCGAGCCATTTTGTAGGCAGTTATTATGGTGGTGGGGCTCTGTACGGTCGAATTGTTCATCGCGGAGAGCCAATCCTTGAAGGATAAGCGGCAGGTCTTGCATGGACTCAAAGAACGGCTCCGAAGCAAATTTAACCTCTCTGTGGCTGAAGTCGACGGCCAGGATCTCTGGCAGAAGGCCGTTCTCGCGATGGCTTGTGTGGCAAGTGAGGGGCGTTTTGTGAGCCAAGTCTTAGAACAGGCACTGAACCTGATCAAAAGCATGCCGGTTCTCGAGGTGGTCCGTACTCAACAGGAGTTGCTCTAGCATTCGGTCCATGTAGTCGCTGCTGAGGACCGTCATTTTACAATGTCTAAGGCAACCTACAAACGGGCTGATCGAGTTGCCGACCAGATTCGCATGGAAGTGGCCGATATTCTCATGCGAAAAATCAAAGATCCTCGGGTGCATGGCGTCACGGTGACCGATGTCGAACTCACGGGAGATTTGCGTATTGCCCATGTCTTCGTCACGACCATGGAGCGGGACGCGGCTGAGCGTGAAGTCTTTGCGGGGCTGTCAAAGGCGAGTGGGTTCGTACGGGCTGAATTAGGGCGGCGTCTGTCGCTCCGTTACCTCCCGGATGTGATTTTCAAGAAGGATGTGAGTGGCATACGGGGTAATCGAATCGACCAGTTATTGGCAGGATTGCACGGTAGCGCCGGAGAACGGCAACTCCCGGAAGATTCCACTGAGAAATCGAGTATTTCAGGGTCCTGACGCGATGACCAGCGCCACCACAATGCTTGAGCAGAGGGTGTCCCGAGAGGGCGTTCTTATTGTTCACAAAGAAGCCGGCTGGACGTCGCACGATGTCGTTGCAAAAGTTCGGGCCCTGTTGAAAGAAAGCAAGGTCGGGCACGCCGGAACATTAGATCCCAGTGCCACAGGCGTTTTGCCAATTCTGGTGGGGCGAGCCACAAGAATTGCTGAATACCTGGTTGATTGGGATAAGGAGTACCGAGCTCAGTTGCGGCTTGGAGAAACCACGGATACGCAGGATGCAACCGGTCGGTTGTTGGCCAGCATTGATCCATGTGGAGTCACGGAAGGCGACCTTCATGCGGTGCTCACCGGATTCCGGGGCATTCAACGACAACTGCCGCCGATGTATTCAGCGGTGAAGGTCGGAGGACAACGACTCTACAAGGCCGCCAGGGCCGGCAAGACGATTGACCGGGCTGAACGTTCTATTGTGATACATACGTTGGAACTCATGTCCTTTGATGGCCGGGATGTAACGCTGCGCGTTGTCTGCTCAAAAGGCACGTATGTGCGCACGCTCTGTGCCGATATTGGTCAGGCCGTAGGTGTCGGGGGACACCTGTTGGCGCTGGAACGGCGCCGTGTGGGGCCACTGTCGATCGAACGTGCATTAACGGTCGAGCAAGTTGCCTCTCACCTCGAGGCGAAGACTCTCGCGCCGCACTTTCTTTCGCTGGACGAACTCCTCTTCGAGCTTCCTGCGGTGGTCGTCAACAGGGAACAGGCCGAACGGGTTTTACACGGGACACCCGTGTCCCCGGTTGGGAACGGGCAGTCTCTCTCTTCCCTGGGGGCGGGCAACGTACGGCTGAAGGATGAGGCTGGGCGACTGTTGGCAATCGGAATTCATGATCAGACCGGTCTGGGATCGATTAAGGTACGTAAAGTATTGAGTCTCTCGAGTCATTAATGGAGAAGGAGTAGTTATGGCGTTATTGAAGGAAGCAAAAGCAACACTGATTCAGCAATATCAGCAGCACGAAAAAGATTCCGGCTCTCCCGAAGTCCAAATAGCGGTCTTGACGAATCGAATCACCTATCTGACCGAGCATTTCAAGACCCATAAGAAAGATCATCACTCGCGGCGTGGGTTGTTGCAATTGGTCGGACGGCGTCGTCGGTTATTAGACTATCTTCGCGGAGTGGATGACGCTCGTTACCGGGCCATTATCGATCGCCTCGGTATACGCAAGTAACCGGTCGTTCCAAGAACGGCGTGGACCGGCGCCAACGCATGACTCGCATGTCCCACAGATGAACACCGACATGCGCCCTGTTCCTCCGCTGTCCGGGAAAATCGTCCGGCGATGGATGGCAGACGCATTGCCCATTCGCGTGCTCGGCTGAGCGGCGAGACTCGTCGACCAGAGCGCATCTCAGTGGGCATCTGTGGACCTAACCAGAGGAGACCATAGATGATACATGTTGTAGAGGTAGAAGTTGCCGGTCGTACGCTTCGGCTTGAAACCGGTCGCGTTGCGAAACAAGCCGATGGTTCCATTTGGGCCTCGTACGGTGATACGGTAGTTCTGGCCACGGCTGTTTCGGCGCAAACGGCCAAGCCTGGGATCGACTTTCTTCCATTGACGGTCGACTACCAGGAAAAAGCATATGCGGCCGGCAAGATTCCGGGAGGCTATTTTAAACGCGAAGGTCGACCGGCAGAGAAAGAGGTCTTGACCAGCCGATTGATCGATCGTCCTCTCCGTCCGCTCTTCCCTGAAGGGTTCTATTTCGAAACCCAGGTCATTGCCTCGGTCCTCTCAGCAGACAAGACGGGTTCGTCCGACGTCATCGGCATCACCGCTGCCTCGGCTGCCCTGGCCGTGTCCAACATTCCATTCAACGGACCCGTCGCCGGAGTAAAGATCGGCTGTATTAATGGGCAGCTCGTCGTCAATCCCGATCTCGAAGCTATGGAACAAAGCGATCTCCATCTTGTGGTGGCCGGGACGGCCGATGCGGTCATGATGGTGGAGGCGGGCGCCAATGAGCTTTCTGAACAAACCATGCTGCAGGCGCTGGAATTAGCGCACAATGAAATCAAAAAGATTGTTCGGAAGATCGATGAATTAGCGAAGAAGGTCGGGCGCGTCAAGCGAGACATCGTACAGGAGTCGATCGATGCGGCTTTGCAGACGGAGATTAAGTCGCTGGTGGCTCAGCCGATTCGTGATGCCATTATGATTTCCAACAAGAGTGCGCGGCAGGAGCGATTGGATCAGATCCTGGCAGAGACCATTCAGAAGCTCCAGAAACCGGAAGACGCGTCACGCGAGCGGCATGTCAAAATAGTCTTTCATCAGCTGGAGTACACGGAAGTCCGGAAAATGATTTTGGAGAAGCAGTCACGGGCGGACGGACGCGGGCCATCCGATATCCGGCCGATCACCTGTGAAGTCGGCGCCTTGCCGCGCGCCCATGGTTCAGCAATCTTCACGCGGGGAGAAACCCAAAGCTTGGCCGTTGTGACGCTGGGGACAACGGACGATGAGCAGCGGATTGATGCGTTGGAAGGCGAGTATACCCGTACATTCATGCTGCATTACAATTTCCCCCCTTTCAGTGTCGGAGAAGCGAGACCGCTTCGCTCACCCGGCAGACGTGAGGTCGGCCACGGTGCATTGGCGGAACGGGCGTTGAAGCCTGTCATCCCCACTAAGGATGTGTTCCCGTACACCTTGCGCATTGTGTCCGAGATTCTCGAATCCAATGGGTCTTCCTCGATGGCCACGGTTTGTGGGGGAACATTGGCTATGATGGACGCGGGTGTTCCGATCAAGGAACCGGTCGCCGGAATTGCGATGGGGCTCATTAAGGAAGGAAACGATGTCATCATCTTGTCCGACATTCTCGGCCTTGAAGATCACTTGGGTGATATGGATTTCAAAGTGTGCGGGACGAAGAACGGAGTGACGGCGTTACAAATGGACATCAAGATCGGCGGGATTACCACCACCTTGATGCAGCAGGCGTTGGAACAAGCTCGATCGGGGCGTCTCCACATTCTGAGCCGCATGTCGAACGCGCTCCAGGGACCACGCACCGACCTCTCGCCCTTCGCACCTCGCATCCACACGATGAAGGTCAAGCAGGACAAAATACGGGATATCATCGGGCAGGGAGGGAAGACGATCCGTGGGATTCAAGCCGATTGCGGCGTCAAGATCAGTGTTGAAGACAGCGGCATTGTCACGATCGCATCCTCGGATGGTGAATCGCTGCAGAAAGCCAAGGACATCATCAACCGCTTGACCGAGGAAGTTGAAGTCGGGAAGGTGTATACCGGGACCGTGAGAAAGATTATGGACTTCGGCGCCTTCGTCGAGGTCTTGCCGGGTACGGATGGACTCGTGCACATCTCCCAGCTCGCCCATCATCGTGTGAAGTCGGTTTCCGATGAAGTGGCCGAAGGGGACCAAATTTTGGTCAAAGTGCTTGAAATCGATAAGCAGGGGAAAATCCGCCTTAGTCGAAAAGAAACCATCCCAGCACCGACCACCAGCGGTGCACCAGATCCAGCGGGTGGGTAACACTTGTACCGCAAGGTCATCCTCACCAACGGGATTCGCTTGGTTACCGAGCGAATCCCGACCGTCAAGTCCGTCACCATAGGTCTCTGGGTGAATGCCGGCTCTCGGGACGAACATCCTGAAGAAGCCGGGTATTCGCACTTCATCGAACATATGCTGTTCAAGGGCACGGCCTCACGGTCCGCGACGGACATCTCCCGCGAAATTGACGCACTCGGCGGTGAAATGAATGCGTTTACCACGCGGGAGACGACGACCTTCTATGTCAAAGTTCTTGATCAGCATCTTCCTCAAGCCTTGGACCTGCTCTCGGATCTGTTCTTGCATTCTCGGCTCCACCAGAAGGAAATTGAAAAAGAGAAACAGGTCGTGCTTGAAGAAATTCGCATGGTGCAAGATGATCCCGAGGATCTCATTCAAGAGTTACATGCCAAATTGGTAATGGGCACGCATCCGTTGAGTCGTCCGATCCTTGGGAAGGCATCCACGATCCTTCACATTCGTCGTCAGGATCTCCTCGAGTACATGGATCGGCATTATCGCCCGGAAGACATCGTCGTTGCTGTTGCCGGGAACTTCGATCAATCAAAGCTCGAGAAAATGATGACTCGGCTCTTTGGACGCTATCAGGCGTCGAAAACCACCGATTCGGGAACCCGTTGGCCGGCTGAACTGCATGGCGGTGTGACCTTGAAGCAAAAACCCCTGGAGCAGGTCCATCTCTGCGTGGGACTGCAAGGGATCGCGGCCGGTCACAAGGACCGATACGTGATTTATGCGATCAACAGCGTCTTAGGAGGGAGTGTCAGCTCGAGACTCTTCCAAGAGATCAGAGAAAAACGTGGGTTATCGTATTCGATTTATTCATTTTTATCGGGTTATTCTGATACCGGCACCGTCACCGTGTATGCCGGAACCAGAGCCGGAGAGGTTGCACGTGTTCTGGACCTGATTCATCGAGAGATTCAGAAAATGGCCGGCCGGGGAATGACCAGTGAGGAACTCAAACGGACCAAGGAACAGATGAAAGGCGGCCTGATGTTGAGCCTGGAGAGTTCGCATAGCCGTATGAACAAACTTGCAAAGGATGAACTCATTGCCGGTACTCACACCTCCTTGGAGGAAATGATCTCAGACATTGATGCCGTGACGGAACAACAGGTCAGCCGAGTGGCACGCAACCTGTTTACGACCGAGAATATGGCGATGACAGGTTTGGGACCGCTTTCATCCCGGCAGATCGAGAGATTAAGGCAACGGTTCCCTCTGTCGATGACCTCATCGTGAGGAAGTACAAGAGCATAAAACTCTGTAAACCATTGTTTTTCAACTGCTCTTCGTAGTATTTTTAACTCCGACGTTACACGTGATGAAACATGCCCTTGACAGGACAGCTCAGTTTCAGTACCGTTCCAGCTCAATTATGCTGGTTTGTGAGTCATGATTTGAGTAGGAAATGATCTATGGTGCGAATGGATCGCTAGGAAGTGATTTGCGACACCAAGAATGATCGATTGAATGTGATCAACAACTTATAAAGATTAATGGCAATCAATCTGATGAAGGAGGGACGAGGTATGAAAAGGGCTGTCATTCTAGCTGCCGCCGTCATATGTACCAGTTTCGGCTTGCTAGCGGCCGAATTTTCATTTGCTGCTGGCGCAATCGAACACCTTGGTCTTGCGGATGACGTTGTAGGAGGGAAGCCACTGAAGGCTGCTCCACCAGTCAAAACTCTGCAAGGTCGTGTCTGGTCTCAGTGGGCGGATAATCCCGATGGAGAGCTGTTGTTTGGGATTCAGTATTGGAATTCCGGCGAGCAGGGATCTGGAGACGCGGGTGGTCGATCATCAACCATGCTTGATGTGAAACCGCCGGACCCTCTCTTTACCTGTTGTGCATGGGGGTTTGTCGGGGGAACCGAGAAGAACTCGGCCTATTCCGGCTGGTACCATGCAGCCACGACCGTTCGGCTTGCCGTGAAGGATAAGGCCCTGATGGATAAGATCATCAAGGCCTCGCAAGAATTGGTCGCCATGGAGGTCACCCTCGACGGCCGAACAATCACCGGCTTCAAAATACTGAAAGACTAGCCACTCTTAGTCCAGCACGTTGTTGTGAAGGAGGACACGATGATGAAGGTTCAGAAGCAAGGTGGCGCCATCCTGGCAGCCGTTGCCCTCGTAGCGGGTCTGGCGTCGAGCGCCTCGGCCATTGAGTCATTTCAAGAGCGATTCGAATGGGGCGATATGAGCAAGCCCACCACGATCCAGGGGCGAGTGATTGTGCTAGACCCGTACGATGAAGCGGTCTGGATCAATGTGGCCGTGTTCGGTGGTAATGCAGAGAGTGGGTTGTATTGGCAGAAAGTTCACCCTGGTAAGAATTTAAAGTTTTATGCCGAGAAATCAGCCTGGCAAGAGTTGCAGAAAATGGGCCGCCCTCATGCAGGACCGGCTGCGGCAAAGGAAGTTCCGCCAGGCAGTACGACAGACTTGATTGAGTTTGTCGCGACCGAAACAGAACAGAACCATCGTGTCATTTCTGCGGTGAAGAGGATTCCCGAAGTATCCGGCACAATGGGCAAACCTCTAAGCATGTCCGCGCTTCGACTCAAGGAATGCGCCGGGAAAAACGAATTCGAGTCAACCTGTAACAAAGCCAAGGTTGGCCTCAATACTTCTCCGGTCACACCAGACGGTAGCAACGTCGGCATGCAATACGATGTAATGCTTCCTGGTGGGAAGACTCTAGGCGGCTTGATTCCATGGACTGCGCAGTATAATCAGGCCCACTGAAGACGTTATCAAACAGCAAAGAGGGCGGCATTCCTTCCGGGAGTGCCGCCCTTGTCATTTTTGGGCTGGGCTCCATGCTTGTGGTCCCCAGCACGGTCAATAACTCTGGAATGAGAGTGTGGAGGCGGTAGAGTTATTGATTTCCCGATTGTTCGTTCGGATCCGTTCTCGCCATCCGTTGCAGCTCGGCCAATCGATTGAGCGCATCGAGCGGCGTAATTGAGAACAGATCGATCTGTTTCACTTCTTCTATCAGCGGGTGAGGCCGGGGAAGAGTTTGAGAAGATTGTCGTGACGGATCCGACGCGGAGACGGTAGGGGAAGCCTCAGGTCGTTCAAGTTGTGACAAGACGGTTTGGGCGCGCCCAACCACCTCCTGTGGAAGGCCTGCCAGTTTAGCCACGTGAATGCCATAACTGCGATCAGCCTTCCCGGCGACGATCTTTCTGAGAAATACGATGTCGCCATCGCATTCCTGGACCGCCACGCGATAGTTCCTAATCCCGATACGTTGAGACTCCAGTTGAGTCATCTCGTGATAGTGTGTGGCAAAGAGTGTGCGCGCACCCAGCTTGGTACAGTCATGGATATACTCCGCAATGGCCCACGCAAGGCTGAGACCATCGTAGGTGCTGGTCCCGCGACCGATTTCATCCAGTAAGAGCAGGCTCCGTTGTGTGGCATTCCGGAGAATATTCGCGGTCTCAACCATTTCGACCATGAAGGTACTTTGCCCTCCGGCCAGATTGTCAGATGCACCTACTCTGGTGAAAATGCGATCAGCCAAACCGATGTGGGCCTCTGTTGCCGGGACAAAGCTTCCTACCTGAGCCATTAACACGATCAAGGCTACCTGCCGAAGATAGGTGCTCTTTCCCGCCATATTGGGACCCGTCATGATGAGCAGCCGCTCAGTTCCAAGATCGAGGGTCGTGTCGTTCGGTACAAAAACCGAATCGTGACAGAGTCGCTCGACGACGGGATGCCGGCCTTCCCTGATCGTTATGCCACCGCCATCCGTTACGGTCGGCTTTGCGTAGCGATAGAGAGCTGCTGCTTCAGCCAAACCGGCTAGGACATCAACCAGAGCCAGCAGTGTCGCCATTCTATCCAACCGATGGGTCTCTGTTGCCAGGCGGGAGCGAAGCGCCGTGAAGGCTTCCTGTTCGGAGGCGAGGAGTTTTACATCGGCACCGATCACTCGCTCCTCGAGTTCTTGTAGCTCGGCAGTTGTAAACCGCTCTGCATTGACGAGTGTTTGCTTCCGAATGTAATCCGGTGGCACGCGGGCCAGGTTGGCTTTGGTGATTTCAATGTAATAGCCAAACACCTGATTGTAACGAACCTTCAACGACTCAATTCCGGTTCGTTCGCGCTCTCGACCTTCCAGCGCGGCAATCCATTCCTTCCCTTCCTTGCTGGCTTTTCGAAGTTCATCGATCTCAGGGGCATAGCCTTCCTGGATGATATTACCGTCACGTAAAGAGAGAGAGGCATCAGGGCGGATCGCTCGTTCTATCAGATCGTACAGATCCTCAGCCTGATCCCATGTCTCGAAAGACTCGACCAGTAGTTGGCTGTGAAGTAATGTCAGTTGGGCGGAGATTTCAGGCAGTGCCGCAAGAGACTGCTTTAACGCCAGCAATTCGCGTGGATTTGCTAAGCCCAGTGTGATACGTGTGCCCAAGCGTGCAATGTCCTGGACCTCCCGCAATGCCCTGCGCAAGGAGGTTCGTACGAACAAGCTGTCTTTAAGTTCCTCGACCGCATCAAGACGTGCTTCGATGAGCTTACAACGCAACAAAGGCATCACCAACCACTGACGCAACAGCCGACATCCCATTGCGGTGACCGTGTGGTCCAACACGGACAACAGCGTTAAGGGGCCGGTTACATCCGTCTGCTCCTTGGCAGACAAAGGTTTCAGGATTTCCAGATTTCGAATGGTCGTCCCATCGAGATGCATGATCTCGTTGTTCCCACGAATGGATACTCGGCGGATGTGATCCAGAGGGACGGTCGGCTGTGTCTCACGGAAATAGTCCAGCACCGCGCCGGCTGCGCCGAGGGCCGCTGGGAGTCCCTGACATCCCAGACTTTCCAGCGAGTTGCAGTGGAAATGGCTCATCAATATCTGTGTGGCACGTTGTGGTTCAAATGGAGCAGCCGGACGTTCACATAAGCGCGGCCCCGCGATCTGTTGGATCCATTGCAAGCTCTGGCTATCGAGGCCCGTTGGGAAGATCAGCTCCCGGGGATCCAGTCGAGACAGTTCATTCAGAGCCTGGCTCACCGCCTGTGACCCTCGAAACTCCATCAACCAGAACTCCCCGGTCGACACCTCGAGGCTGGCAAGCCCAATCCGTTCACCGAAGTCAGCATCGGGATGAACGGCGATGGCGGCCAGATAGTTGAGCTCTCCCGGGATCAGGAACTCGGTGTCCACCAATGTACCGGGTGTATACAGTCGGACGACCTCGCGTTTCACGAGGCCCTTGGCGGACTTGGGGTCCTCCACTTGCTCACATAAGGCGACCAATCGTCCGGCACCGAGTAATTTCGCAATGTAACCAGTCGCGGAATGGTACGGGACGCCGCACAATGGGATTGGATGAGGACTGTTCTTGTCCCGGGACGTCAATGCAATGGAGAGAAGTCGAGACGCTTCTACGGCGTCTTCGTAGAACATCTCGTAAAAATCTCCGACACGAAAAAATAAGATCGCGTCAGGGTATCCCTGCTTGATATCTCGGAACTGGCGCATGAGAGGACTGAGAGCTGTTTCACTCATCAGTAAAATGTCTCGCGGGTTCCAGGTCTGCTGAAGCGGAGGTCCGTCCGGATACCTTCTCGAGCGATTGTCGGAGCCGCTCGAGGTCCACCTCCGCTTGTTGCAGCGCCTTCGTCTTTCGGCGTAGTTGAATACGGCTGCGTACCCAAGGAGGGCAAAGCAGGATGGCGGAAACCAGGAGCCCCACGACGAATCCGGCCATAACGGGTTTATAAATAGGTGTGGAAGCCTCAAGCAAGCCGAAGAAGTACCGCAGGGTCACTTCCTGTTCCTGGTTTTGGAGAACAAATGCCAGTGAAAGTAGCAAGAGGATGCCGACGAGAATCAGTCGCGTCATCGAGGAGAAGCCTTTCTCTTCCCACTCAATCCGGAGTGTTGCGGTTGACCACGCTGCTTGACGGAAGGCAAGACCGTCATGATGCGTGCCAACAGGGCACGGGACCGTTCCCCCTGTGGCATGAACTGAACGGATCGAGTGGTGAATGTTCTGTGGGCCAACCGGACTTCGAGTCGGTCGGAAGGGAGTAGGCTTGGGAATCGATCAGCCCACTCAACGGCTGTCGCCTCGTCGTCGGCAAAGACCTCAGCGAGGCCTATGGCCTCGGCCTCTTCAGGGCTTCTCAATCGGTACAGATCCATATGAGTCAACGGGAGTCGTCCGTGGTATCGGTGCATCAGCATGAATGTCGGACTGGTTACCGAGCTGGGGGGGGCCTCAAGGCCGGAGACGATTCCGTGGACTAAGGCAGTCTTACCAGCTCCCAGATCACCGATCAATGCCAGCACGTCTCCTTCGCGAAGCACCCGTCCGATAGCCGTTCCTATTGACTCCGTCTCACGTCGAGAATTCAGGATAAGACGACGGGAGCAAGCTAGTCGGGCCATAGAGATGCCGTTCGATCAAACCGTTAGGTGCCCGGTGGGCTCGGGTTTGCGGGGGAGGGCAAGAATCCTGATCAGCGCAGTGGGAATGTGCTCAAGCAAGTCCCCCGCGATCATTCCGACCTCCCCCTTCATCGCTGCAGCCAGATCACCTGCCGCTCCGTGCAAGTAGGTTGCCGTGCAGGCAGCCTCCCATGAGGGTAGGCCTTGTGCCAACAAACCAACGACCATTCCCGTCAGGACATCACCCGTCCCGGCGGTGGCCATACCGGGATTACCGGTTGGACAGATCGCAACGGCTCCATCCGGCCGTGCGATAATCGTTCGTGCTCCCTTTAAGATGACGAACAAACCACGCTCTCGCGCAAAACGAGTTGCAGTGCCAATCCGATCACGATTGACGGTCTGAGAAGTCGCTTCAGCCTCCAACCGCGCCATTTCCCCCGGATGGGGAGTGATGATTGGCGGCGTCTTGCATGAAGCGAGGATCGCGGTGCGTCCCGTCAAGGCATTCAGGGCGTCAGCATCAAGCACTGCCGGTCGGTCAAGCCGTGCGGTCAAAGCCTGGACGAGTTCAACGGTCTCATGATGAGTTGATAAACCTGGTCCTATCGCCACAGCATCTCTGGTCGCCATGAAGGCGAGGAGCCGATCCAGCGCAGCACGGGACAGCGTCCTGGCCTTCGTCTCCGGCATCGGCAGAGTCATGACTTCCAGGAGTTTGGCTTCCAGTATGTCGTTGACACTAGAAGGAGTTGCGACGGTGACGAGGCCGGCTCCTATCCGCAGTGCCGCTTGTGCAGCCAGCGCTGCCGCTCCGGTTTTTCCGATAGACCCTGCGATGATCCCGGCGTGTCCGTAGGTTCCCTTGTGACCGGATCGTTCACGCCGTGGGAGACACCCCTGAACCCACTGAGGTGTGATCACGGTGACGTGACTCTTTATAGCGTCGACATAGGACGGTGGTATCCCAATATCGACAAGGTTGATGTTCCCAGACAAGTCAATCCCTTGATTCTGGTACAGCCCTGTCTTGGGCAGCCCAAACGTAACTGTGAGCGAGGCACGAACGGCCTGACCAAACGCGGTTCCCGTATCTGCGTGAAGGCCAGAGGGTAAATCAATCGCCACAACGGGGCGGTTTACCTCATTCATGCTCTCGATGACCTCGCCGTATCGACCCGTGACAGCCGAAGACAGTCCCGTCCCAAGCAGAGCATCCACAAGCAGGTGGCTTTCCTGCAAAAGCGCTCGCGCAGTATCCTTGGATCTGTAGGGAATGACGGAAGATTTGCCGGCGACTTTCACAAACTGTCTGTACATCAACGCGGCGTCGCGGCTTAATTCGGATAAGGAGGCCATGGTCAGGACACGGACATTGGCACGGCGTCTCCGAAGGAGACGAGCCGCAACGAACCCGTCGCCACCATTATTCCCTTTCCCGCAGACCACGGTAATCGTCTTCCCGCTGACGGTACCGACCCACTGTTCGATGCAGGCGGCTACGCCTGAGCCTGCTCGCTCCATCAGCGTGGTCGCAGGGACACGACCTTCTCCAATGGTTCGACGCTCAAGCTCCTGCATTTGTGCAGCGGTAATGACTTTGATCATGAAAAACTCTCGGTCGCCAGATCGACGGAAGCCGGCAGGAGACGACCTTCCCCTAACCAAGCAGCGTCTTCATTTCCTTGACGGCTTGCACGAGACCCACGAGGACCGCACGCGCAATAATGCTGTGCCCGATGTTGTATTCTACGATTTCAGGAATATGCGTCAGCCGTTTGATATTACGGTAGTTCAGCCCATGTCCTGCGTTCACCCCGATTCCGAGTTTATAGGCAAGTTTGGCAGCGAGGCTGATGGCTTCAAATTCGGTATCGGCTTCTTTCGAGCGCGTGGCATTGGCGTAACGGCCGGTGTGTAGCTCGACAAAATCCACCGCAATTTTATGGGCGGCCTTGATCTGGTTCAGATCAGGGTCAATGAAGACGCACACCGGAATGCCCCCATTACGGAGTAAGTTCACGATGTGTTGAATACGTTCTCGCTCGCCCACGATGTCGAGGCCCCCTTCCGTGGTCAGCTCCTGCCGTTTCTCCGGTACCAGCGTCACCAGATCCGGTTTGATGTTGAGGGCAATCTTTGCCATGTCGACGTCAGCTGCCATCTCAAGGTCAAGCTTTGTCCGGGAGATTTCACGAAGAAGATGAAGATCTCGATCCTGGATATGACGCCGGTCTTCTCGAAGATGAACGACTAAACCATCAGCCCCTGCTAGTTCAACGAGAACGGCAGCCGCCAACGGATCGGGATCGGTCCCCCCGCGAGCCTGTCGCAAGGTCGCCACATGGTCGATATTCACGCCGAGCCGAGCCATTCACCCTCCTTCACCGCTATGCTACTGGGTAAAATTAAAGACAAGAGACGGACGAGCGAGACAACCCCAATGCTATTAGTAGCAGAAAGGGGGGAGAGGGGGCAAGAACAGTCGGGACGGGAAATCTTCTGTGTCGGATCCTCGTCTCATGACAGGAAGCCTTTAAAAACATTGGAAATTGACTGGGCTAAAGTGCTCCATTAAAATAGGCGCTTCTTGAACTCCTATACTTGTTTGCCACAGCGTAGCTGGGTCAGCATTCTCTCGTACGAACAGTCAAAGGAACTTCATGGGGTTGGGCGACGGGTTTTATCGAATCAAGCGATTGCCTCCGTATGTCTTTGCGCAGGTTCAGGCGCTGAAGCTGGAAGCACGGCAACGGGGTGAAGACATCATCGACTTTGGCATGGGGAATCCCGATCAGCCCACCCCCACGCATATCGTCGAAAAGATGATCGAGGCCGCGCGTAAAGGGAAGAATCATCGCTACTCCGCATCGCGAGGGATCACCAAGCTTCGGCACGCCATTTGCGGGTGGTACAAGCGCAACTATAATGTCGAACTTGATCCGGAGACCGAAGCGATCGTCACCATCGGATCAAAGGAAGGCCTGGCCCACCTGGCCCTGGCCCTGATTGGTCCCGGTGATGTGGTGCTGACCCCAACTCCGACCTATCCAATCCACATGTATAGTTTCATCATTGCCGGTGGAGAGGTTCGGGGAATCGAACTTCGTCAAGACAGCGATTTTTTTGAAGACCTCACGCGTGTCTATCGGCAAACCTTTCCGCGGCCTAAAATCCTGGTCATCAATTTCCCGCACAATCCTACGACGGCGGTGGCTGATCTTGAATTTTTCAGGAAGATTGTGGCGTTTGCCAAGGAACACAACGTCATCGTCATCCATGACCTGGCCTATGCCGATCTGGTCTTCGACGGCTATAAGGCCCCGAGTTTTCTCCAGGTTCCAGGCGCAAAGGACTGCGGAGTTGAGTTTTATACCCTGTCGAAGGCTTATAATATGCCGGGTTGGCGTGTCGGCTTCTGTGTCGGTAATCGAGAGGTCGTCGGCGCGTTGGCGAAGATCAAGAGCTACCTCGACTACGGTATTTTCCAGCCTCTTCAGATTGCAAGCGTGATCGCACTGAACGGCCCACAGGACTGTGTCAAAGAAACCGTGCATCGATATCAGAAACGTCGCGACGTTCTGGTGGGTGGGCTGAACCGAATCGGGTGGCCTGTCGCGAAGCCGTTGGCTACGATGTTCGTCTGGGCGCATATTCCCTTGCCCTATCGCCATATGGGCTCGCTGGAATTTTCGAAACTCCTGCTCAAGGAGGCGAAGGTCGCGGTTTCACCGGGGATCGGATTCGGTGAAGGAGGGGATGAGTACGTGCGATTCGGCCTGGTCGAGAACGAGCATCGCACTCGCCAAGCCGTGCGGGGGATCCGCAAAGCCCTGAAGCTTGAGGGGAGCGAGGAATGAAGTCTCGGATCGGAGTAGGGATCATCGGGTTCGGGACAGTCGGAACCGGGGTCGCCAAGACACTTCTCAAGAATGCCGATCTCATCCGCCGCCGGGTCGGCGTGCCGATCGAATTGGTTCGGGTGGCAGATCTGGACATTACCAAAGACCGTGGGGTGACAGTGGCTCCAGGGGTCCTCACGACCGATGCGAAGCAAGTCCTGGCGGATCCCGACATCGATATCGTGATTGAACTGA
>JAMXAU010000200.1 GCA_024281365.1 Nitrospira sp. | reverse complement strand
GTGATGTGGTTCGCTGATGGAGGTGCCGATGCGCCGATATGGTAAGGTGAATGTACCGATTGGTCTTAGTCTGATCTTGTGCTCGCTATTGGGGGTGGAGACGGTATGGGCGAAGGTGCAGGTACTGCCGGAGACGGTGCTGCTCGTAGAAGGCAAGAAGGTTAGTGGGCACAACAGCGTGCTGCATCATCCGGTGGTGAAGGGGGTTGTTACTGCATTTGAACGGGCAGAGTCAGGGCTACAACAAGAAGAACTCGATCGGCTCATGCAATTTTATGCGCCTGCTTACGACTACCACGGGTTGAAACTGGCTGATGTGCGACGAATCTGGAGCGAAGTGTTCGAGCATTACAAGGCTCTCGAGTCGCTCCATTTGTTTTCCGACATCAAGGTACTGAACGTGGATGGGAAACTACGCGTAGAAGTGACCTGCACGGGGGGGCTGTATGGCACCGATGAACAGAGCGGAAAGCGAGTGACCATCGACAGCTGGTTTCGCGAGGTCCACTATTTGGTTAAAGACGGGGAGAGCTGGCGATTTCTTGGCAATGCCGGCGACGTGCCGGCTGCCGCCCCGTTCGCATCAGCTCCGCACCACCCGCTGTTCTAACAGGATGCTAAAAAAGTCCGCCAGCGGCGTTCCCCGCCTTGCCGAAACGGCTTCGCGAGGCAGGTCGCATCGCTCGCCTCGCAACGTCGGCGAAGCGGGCTCAGAGGACTCAACGCTGTAGAGACCACTGGAGGCAAAGTACCTAACTCCGCTCGCATGTGATTGAAGCGAGCGGGTCAAGCGAAGCTTGGCATGTACCTCCTCGCCTCTTCGCTCACTGCGGCCATGCTCGGTGAAATGCGCGTCTTGGCGCGCAGGGGTGGGCGAGTGAGAACGGAGGTCTTTTTGAGTATCCTGAGTCCTTGCGACGTGAATGCCGCATGAAACATTCCGCTATGCGAAAGACTACGTCTGTCGCAGACGAACGATGATGGTGGGTATGACAGCAAAAAACAGGAGAGCCGCGTAGTAGGCAGCGCCTGACACAGGATCTCGGTTCAGGAACACCTCGGCTGCCGACATCCCGCGTAGCCATATTCCTACGGCCAGATCGGCTACCAAGACAAAGCCCAGGGCAATGAAGCCGGCGCACAGTGCGGAAAACTGCCGAGCATCAAGCTTGTGACGGACTACCCATCTGGCTGCGGCGACAATGACGCCGAGCATCAACGGCATTTCGAGCAGTTCAGCAACTCTCTCGCCGAGCAGCGGAACGACGAGAAGGACTCGTCCGATTCCCAGCAGGAACCCTGCTCCGAACACCAAGAGAAAGTAGAAAACCGCTGCGTGCAGAATCTGCATGGGCCAGTTAGCCTTCTACCTTCCTGGTGAATGCGATGACCAAGGATTCAGAAACCGATCACATTCAAAGAATGTGATTACTGCACTTCAATAAACCACCTCGGTTTCATGCGCCAGAAATCTGTCCGCCGGTGGTGTTTCAACGCCCTCGTTGAATCCAGTACATAGAATCCGCATCCATCTCGGACAAAGACCACCCAATGCCAACACTCTTTCCCCTTCACACGATGCCACTTGATGGCTAAGAGTGCTCGATTCGGCAGTGCATCCCAGGAGATAAACGGCGTTGGCTTCGAAGAGGCACGAAGCCGATAGTGTATCAGGAGTCGACATACATACGTTGTCTCCGACCACAATCGGCTATCCGTCGCAGAGATGCCTATCCGATTGGCAACTTGTTGGACCGCTGTGTAGCTCACGCCGGCGAGCGCGGCGACACTCGCGATCCCACAGCCAGTCCTTTCCAGCTGAATCACCGGCTTCGTCATAAGATCAGTTTCAACTTCCGTCCGCCCGAGATGGTGAACCCGTTTCGTTCATAGAAGCTCAGCGTCCGATCGAACTGCGGTAAAGGTGGTGTAGTCACTTCGAGGCGTTTCCACCTGCGTTGATGACCGATCGCCTTGGCTTCAACCAGCAATGCTGATCCGATACCCTGCGAGCGGTACGCTGACCGGACATAGAATTCCGGGATCGTCCCATACACGCCTTCGGTATACAGGGCATAGCTTTCATACAAAGCCAGGAATCCAACCGGCTTGGAGTCTAGTGTCGCGAGTAGGACGGTATAAAGGTCTTTCTTTATCCACGCACGAGCGCGATCGACCGTGTCGGCATGATCAAACCCAAAGACTTTGTCGTTCACCGCCGCCATGATGCCATGCAAGAGTTCCCCCACCATTGTGGCAATGGCCTCCGCATCATGGGTGTCTGCACGAGCGATGTGAAGCATCATATGGTCTCAAGGTATAAGGCTACTGCGTACGTTTGGACTCGTCAACGATGAAACCTTGATGCACAGTTCGAGCTCGCCCTGTGCTCGCAGTTCTTATTCTTGTACTCGGATCATTTCTCCTAGGAGTTTCGCCGTGCTGTGTTCATTGAGATGTTGCGAATTGCAGCAGAAGTCCTGGTGTCCCCGTTGCCGGCTTTCATGCTGAAGCTGTTTCCCTACTTCCCACCACTTCTTGAGGACCGCGCAATCGCTGACTATCACCATGAAATTCATACCGTGCTCTACGAGCTGCAGCGTGGTGCGCAGGTCTCACGTAGCCGATGGATCTCGCTCCAGGCCATGACGGAATAGAGCCTCGGCTCACTTTTTCTCACTGCATCAACCGAATAGAGTCACCCGATGGGCCGGATTGAAATCCGGCCTTATTCACGGACAAATCGGCCATCAATAGGCCGATCATGCGCAGCACTGTTTCATTTCGATACAGTTGAGACTATTCGACACAGGCCTCATCTTATTCCTGTCGTGCTTCGGATCTGCTATCTAGGCTTGTGTGCGTACACCGAAGAGAGTAGCTTGTGTTGCCGGTGCAACATCTAGCTATCATCCATGGGATGAGTCTCTTCTCCACATATAGGCAGCTGCCACTCATGGAGCCGACGTCCACTACCAAGGCCTACGGGACGGATTTCAGTGGAGTGCTCGGCAACCCGGTGTCGGTGAAGCGGCTTGATGATTTTCAGCTAGCCGTTCAGTTCGTACCTCGGAGTTTACCAATGCTGAAACCACCGATGACTGACTGGAATCCTCTGCACGCTGCGAATTGAGAACGGAGGCTACCTATCCCTGGTCTGGAAGGGATGGCTGAGGAATTGACACTCAGCATCGACCTGTAAACTGAGGAATACACCAGGTTGACAGGCTTTCTCACAGATACCGATACGTCACGCGTTGGAGGGAAATCACATCCCTATTCAGAGGAAATTTCATTGTGAGCGGACGTCTGCATGACGACGTATTTGGCTCCGGCTGGAGACCGGCCATTGCGCAAGTCGCTTTCCTGGTGAGCCGCATGGCCCATTCAAACGGATGTGGGATGTCTGATCTTGGAAGTCTCATTTCCGAATCGTGTGGATGAGAGTAATGGCAGCTAGCCGGGGGACTCTCAGTTTGACCCATGATTCCTTATTGGAGGAAGTTGCCGTATGATCGATGCGGGCCGTTTCTACGAAATGCAAGCACTGAAGTATCTTGACGATCGAGATCAATCCCGTGTCGGAGTCGAGCTCGTTGAGCGTTGGGCACGATCGCTCCCGTTTGGGACTCCCGTCGTCGAAATCGCCTGCGGCGGAGGGTATCCCATTACGCAGGTCCTCGTGGAGGCTGGGCTCGCCGTATGGGCGATCGATACCTCACCCACATTACTGAGACAATTTCGATTGCGTTTCCCCACAATTCCCACGCAATGCGCGTCGGCTCTGGAGAGTAACTATTTTGGGCGGACATTCGAGGCGGTGCTCTCGATTGGTCTCGTGTCTTTTCTTCGGGAGGACGAGCAGTTGGCCCTCCTTCATCGGATCTCGGAGATTCTCGAGCCACGAGGGCGGTTTCTCTTCACGGCGCCTGTCGAAACCGGAACCTGGCAGGATGTCACAACCGGTCTCGAATGCTGGTCACTCGGTCGAATCGCGTACACGCGGGCTCTCCAACACCTAGGCTTTCGTATGATCCGTACGCATGTCGACGAAGGCGAGAACAACTACTATGAAGCCGAAAAGATCGGTGGCCCGGTGTGGTGAGACGCGGCCCCTAACGGCGCGTGAGAGTTCCACGCAAGTCCGGGAGACAGTTGGCATGGCATCCCGCATACTGCCTCCGCAGCGATAAAGGATGCCCTTGCGCGGGGCTCCGAAAGCTTTTTAACTGTTCACAGCCGCACGGTAACGGCTTTGACCTCGGTGTAGAGTTCCAGCGCGTCGTGTCCCATTTCTCGTCCCCAGCCTGATTGTTTGTAGCCGCCGAAGGGCAAGGCGGCGTCGAGGATGTTGTAACAGTTGATCCACACCGTGCCGGCTCGCAGTTCCGCCGCGATGCGGTGGGCCTTACCGATATCGCGGGTCCACACCGCCGCTGCTAGTCCGTAGATGGAGTTATTCGCTGCCGGTAAGACCTCCTCGACATCCGTGAAGGGCATCGCGCAGACCACCGGACCGAAGATTTCCTCCTGCATGACCTTCATGTCTTGTTTGGTATCGACGAGAACGGTCGGCTCGACAAAGTAGCCCTTGTCGCCGAGTTTGCGTCCGCCCACCACCGCCTTCGCACCTTGGGAAAACCCGGATTCCAGATAGCTGAGCACGCGCCGCTGTTGTTCATCCGAGACGAGTGGCCCCATTTGAGTCGTGGGATCCATTCCTGGTCCGACCTTAATCTTCTTCGCGTCTGCTGCCACTCCTTCGACGACTTTGTCGAAGATGCTTTTTTCGATGAACAAGCGGGAGCCTGCACAACAACATTGGCCATGGTTGAAAAAAATCGCGCTGGATACTCCTGGGATGCTGGCCTCGACATCGGCGTCCTTGCAGACGATATTCGGTGACTTCCCTCCTAACTCTAACGACACTTTTTTTAGATTTCCGACCGCTGCGCCGAGGATGAGCTTGCCTACCTCTGTGGAGCCGGTGAAGGCCACTTTGTCGACATCCGGGTGAGCGGCCAGTGCTGCGCCCGCGGTTTCGCCGAACCCAGGGACGATGTTCACGACGCCGTCCGGGAAGCCTGCTTCACAAATCAGTTCGCCCAGCCGCAAGGCAGAGAGCGGCGTCTGCTCGGCCGGTTTCAAGACCACGGTGCAACCGGCGGCCAGGGCCGGTCCGAGTTTCCACGCTGCCATGAGCAGCGGAAAATTCCAGGGGATGACCTGAGCCACGACACCCACCGGCTCGCGGAGGGTGTAGGCCAGGTACTGAGCTCCCGGAGTGTAGGGGACTGAGATCGGAATCGTATTGCCTTCGATCTTGGTCGCCCAACCGGCCATGTAGCGGAACAGATCGATGGCCAAGGGGACATCTGCTACTCTGGCCACGCCGACTGGTTTCCCATTGTCCAGTGACTCGAGTTGGGCGAATTCTTCGGCATGGGCTTCAATCAAGTCGGCCAGTTTCCAGATCAGCCGTCCACGTTCAGAGGCGGTGAGCTTCCGCCAGGGACCGTTGCTGTCCGTTGGTTCACAGTGACGTGGGCAAGCCTGTCGCTGGTGGCGGCGTTGTAGGCGGCAGATTGGGCGAATCGACCGCCGATCAGCATTCGGCGGACAAAGCATGACCTCTTGCATAACCTCATGGCTCAAGTCCCGAACAGAGCCGCGATCAGCGCAAAACGCAGGCCAAAGTCTGCGGTTTCGGTATCGGTCGGCCAGTTTCGCTTGATCGTGCCGTTCCACGTTCAGAGGCGGTGAGCTTGCCATGAAGTTTTTGCAAGCCCATATAGGGTGTCGGTAATGGCCGTTCGTTGGACGAAAGCTGTTCTCGTTCGTCTGCCAACGTGACGGCTTGGTTCACATTTCGGCACGATCGACCTTAGGCCTGACGTGGGCAAGGCTTTCTTGTCGCGCGGTGGCGGGCGGATGTTGCGATAGGTCGTGCTCTCGCTTACGCTGTAGCTCTGCCCGATGTGCAGGTACGTGCGGTTTCCCGAGTATTCCAGCGGCATCAGCCATCGACCGCCGATCGCACGCATTTGCGCGGTGTCACGGACAAAGTGCGGTCTGGCATTGAACCTGTTCCATGACGTTCCTCCCTTGTCCAAAGGGACCTGTGCAGTGACGGTCGTCATAATGGTCCTCCTTTTCGATCCCTTCATCGAGGGTTCGGTCTATGGGGTTGGCTAGTAGACATCCATTATATAGGATGTCCCCAAGAGATAATCGAGAGGCAGTCGATTCATGAGGCTCGCTGAATATTGGGTGGAAATCATGGAGACGGGAAGAAGTCTTTTCTGGTAGACTCCCCCCACTATGGCGAATGAAATTCAATGGGAGGTTGATCTTCCCAAGAAGGCCCTGGAAGCGCTGTTGGAGGGTAACCGCAACAAAGCAATCGAACAGGTTCAGCTTGAGCGAAACCTCAGCCGAGAAGATGCTCGGGAACTGGTGGCATCGTTCATTCTCTCACAACCTTCGATGATGGCGAGCATGAGAATGGTGGAGAGCCGTGCAGGCACCCATTGGGGACTCCTGCGCTGGTTTATCCTGCTCCAAGCAATTGCGGTCGCGATCGGATACTTCCTCTTTTTTCGAGATCAATGGTAGGCCCTCAGCCGCACGCCTCATTGTGATCGGACCTTCATGCCTTGCCGGGTAGAACATGCCCGACTGTGAGGTGTGTCTTTCTGCTCGAACTCCATCCGGAGAAATCATCATGATCATTCCGGGGTTCGTCTTTGCCGTCACCGCTGCGGCCATCGTCCTTGTGGGGACAAGACTCTCGCGCCATGGGGATCGGATCGCCGAATTAACTGGTTTGGGACGCTTGTGGGTCGGCGTGGTCTTG
>JAMXAU010000199.1 GCA_024281365.1 Nitrospira sp. | reverse complement strand
GACCTCGTGCTCGCCCGCTTCCAGCATACAGCGTGGCAAGTTGCTTGCTCAGTATTCTCAGGAAAGATGGAACCCCTGCGGCGTGCAGTGTCAAATATGACCATTGAAAGGAGCTGTTATGGCGAAACGAGCGGTGCTCATCGGGATCAACAAGTATCAAGTTCCCGGGTCTGATCTGAACGGATGTGTGAATGACGTGAAGAATTTGAGTGCGGCACTGAAAACCTACTATGGGTTTGCCGACAAGGACATCACGACTCTCACTGACCTGAAGGCCACGAAGAAGGCCATGCAGTCAGCGATTCAGAAGCTCATCAAGAGCGGGAAGAAAGGTGACACCTTACTGCTCCACTATTCCGGGCATGGTTCGAATGTGCCGGATGACAATGGGGATGAAGCGGATCATCGCGATGAGATCCTGTGCCCAACCGATCTAGATTGGAAGGATACGCTACGAGATGATTGGCTTCGAAAGACGTTTAGTAAGCTTCGAAAGGGCGTCAACTTCACGGTGATCATGGACTGCTGTCACTCCGGCACTATCACTCGCGCCATCACTCCGCCTGATGCGCCCAGAAGAGAACGGTTCCTTCCCTGTCCGCTCGATCTCATGGCGACCGAGTCTGGTCGAAAGCTGCGTGGAGCCGTGCGGGGCCAGCTGGGCAAGGCCCCTCGTGGCCGCAAGCGGAAGAGCGATATTGTCCACGCCGATATTCAGGAGATGTTGATCACCGGCTGCCGCGATACACAAACCTCTGCCGATGCGCATATCGGCGGGACCTATAACGGGGCTCTCACCTATTACCTCGTCGAGTCGATCAAAGAGGCCGAGGGCAAACTGACTTACCGTGAGCTGCATCGACGAACCATGGCCAAACTCAAAGCGGAGGATTTTGACCAGGTTCCCCAACTTGAAGGGCAAAAGACTTCTTTCGATCGCCAGTTTCTGAGTTAGGAGCCATAGGGGAGGCCATACCACATGCACATCGGCATGTTCCTGGTGCCAGGCATCGAGGGCGACGGACATGTCTGGGAGGAGTGCCTCTATCCAATGAGCGGAGAGCAACGATGAAGTCTGGACAGTCCCAATCGACACTCCAAGTTTCCGTGTTGCATGGGGATCTCAATCACACGAACCATCCCATCCTACTCGGCCATTACGAGGGTGACACGATTGCAGGGGCGGAGCGCGTCGTGGACAAAATGGTCGAGGGCGCCTTGTCTCAACGCTACCACTCGGGACGCTATCCAGGACGAAATGGGACAGCCGCCGTCGCCCTCGCTCCGTCCAATGAGATTCAGAAATCACTCGGTGTGCAGCATGGCGCGATCGTCATCGGACTCGGCAAGTGGGGTGAATTGACCCCTTCGGCGCTCACACAGGCGGTTTCGCAGGGAGTCACAGAGTATTGTTTGCACATTCACCAGTGCCGTGGTGCAACGGATTCATCCAAGGAGCCGGAGGGGCTCACGATCAATAGCCTGCTGATCGGGTCGAATACGTCGGCGAATATTGCCGTCGAGGACTCGGTCAATGCCATTGTGCGGGGCGTGGTCTTGGCCAATCGCGCACTCACACAGGGGCCTAACCAAAGCCAGGGACCGATGCTCCCACGGGTGGCCCACGTGCAGTTCATTGAACGATTTTTGGATGTGGCGGTCGATGCGAAAAAGGGGAGCGGGGGCTTGACCAGGCTTGTTCCGTCCTCCACGCGAGGATATTGGCGGCGTTGGACCATCTCGGCGCTCCGAAATGACCCTCTTCCCACCTCGGTGAGCCTGCCTGCCGTGCTCAAGGATCGCCTCCGCGCCCTGTTGCAGGAAGAACAAACAAAAGATCCACAGGTCTACAACGCCTTGCTTGATCTGGCATTGACGACACGGGATCTGAGGGTGCCTCGTCCACACAAACTTCGATTTCTCGCCCTATCGGATCGAGCCAGAGCCGAGGTGACGGTTCAAGACAACCAGCCAGAACTGATCGCGCAACTGATTCAGCGTTCGATCAGAACCGAGACGTTTAATCAGGACATTGCCAAGACACTCTTCGAACTGCTGATCCCGCTGGACTTGAAGGAGAGTCTGCGCAGCCTGGAAAACGTGGTCTTCATTCTCGACGAGGTGACGGCCAATTATCCGTGGGAATTGATGATCGATACGGATAAGCCCTTGTGCGTCCGCGCGGGGGTGATCCGACAGCTGCAAACCCTCAACGACAAGACGCATGCCAGGGACAGTACGACGCGACATGCCTTCGTGGTCGGGAATCCCCTCACCCCGTCTCAGTATCGTGATCTGTCAGGAGCTATGGAGGAAGCCACCCTGGTGGCCGAGAGCATGTTGGAGAAGGCCAACTATGAGCAGAATTTGCTCGCACCAGGCTTGGAGCCAGTGAGGTGTTCAAGCAACTTTTTGCGCGACCCTATCGCATCATCCACATTGCCGGACATGGACAGTATAAGCGAGGCGGACAGCGGTCAGGTTGGAGCCAAAGCCGGGTGGTGCTGAGCGATGGCCTCTTTCTCACGGCAGCCGAGATCGCCACGATGGATCCTATTCCGGAACTGGTCTTCCTCAACTGCTGCCATCTCGGAGAGATGGGCGGAATGGCCTCCAATAAAATGGCGGCCAGCATTTCCAGCGAATTGATTCGAAAAGGCGTGCGTGCTGTTGTGGCGGCCGGCTGGCCGGTGCAGGACGATGCGGCACTGTGTTTCGCGGATGGCGTTACAGGGAGCTGCTTGCTGGCAGGACATTTCAGCTCAGGCTCTGAAGCAAGCTCGACAACAAACGTGGGAAGAATTCCCGTCTTCCAATACATGGGGAGCCTATCAAGCCTATGGCGATCCTGATTTTTGTCTGGTCCGCACCGATGGCTTGAGTGCCGCCGACGAGGAAGATGTGAAAGTGGCGGCGGAAGAAGTGCTTCTTCAGTTGGATGATCTCTCCCAACAATGTACCCATGCAGATGACGCGAAGGTACGGGCAGTGTTGAGTCGGGTGGAGCAGCTGTGCGCGGAGGACTGGCTGAAACAAGGAAGCGTACAGGAACGACTGGAGAGCATATGCCGGAGCCGGTCTTTTCAAGGAAGCCATTCCATATTACCAGCAGGCAGTGGAAAACAAGGATATCGCAAACCCCGCGACGCTGCGTGTAGTTGAGCAATGGATCAATGTTCGCGGTGCCGGTGTGGAGAGAAAGACGGCAACAAGGTCATGATCCAAGAGGCGATCGACAAGGGACGTCGTCTCCTTGCGCTTGCAAAGACCTCGGAGCGTCTGAGCCTCATAGGCGGGGCGCAGAAGAAGCTGGCCCGGCTTGACGGATGCCGAACAGAGGCGGGTTCACTTAGCCCAGCGAGCTGCCGACTATCGTGCAGCCGCAGATCTAGGACAACGGGAGGGAATGGACGATCCTTATTCGATTCTCAATGCTATGGTCATCGAGGTGTTGCTCGGGAAGGAGGACGCACAGCGGGACTCAGCACTCTCGCGATGCGAGGCCCTGAGCGCAGCACGTTGAGGGACGCACGCAGTATATGGGATGCCATTACCATTGCGGACGTTGCCTAATTCGGGCGATCATGGACCAGTCGCTTCTTCAAGAGATGAATCAGATAGTAGAGAAGTACCGGACTGCCGTTACCAGAGTCCTAGCGACCCAACGCGAGCAAGGAGTTCTTCCCTGACTCAGATGAAGTTCATCAGCGTGATGCTCAAACAATTGCCTTATTCCGATCGTGACCTGGTCGCATCAGCTACGAAATCGTAGATCAGATCCTGAAGCAGTTGGAACCGGGTACGGCCTGCAGCGCCCGAGTCAAGGGAACATCTAGCGGACCATCGAGGCAGATGCGTCAATCGAAGCCATTACTGAAACAGCGTATGCGGAAGAAGCCTATCCAGGAGAAGGCAGGGGGGCGGTCTATTCGTCGAGCGAGTCGAGCAGCCAGAGAGACGACCAATGCGTACGGAAGATTCTAGGTTCAGTGCCGGACAGGTTGCCGACGATGGTCAGTACAAGGATCCATTCATCAAGGAGGATATTAGATGACAAAGAACGTGACCCCAATCTCAGCTCGTGAATTTGTGAATGCCGCGAAGTTGCCGTCCCCGACGCGTGGTGTGGGTGAAGGCAGTCGAGAACTCATCGATTTCAACGCGCAGAAGACTCAGACCATGGTCGTGGCCTCCGATGTCGTCTCCTTTGTGAAGGGTGTGTCGAGCGAGCGGCGGCAAGATATTGTGAACTCCAGCCTGCTCGCTCAGTTGGTGGCCAATAAACAAGTGCCCGACAAGACGAACGTCACCCAATGGTACAAAGCCTACTTCGAGGTGCTGCAGAATATCGGATGGGTCATTCAGGACCACAGTTTTTCCTCGTACACGGAAGAAGCGAATGGTCTCGAAGCCCACGAAGCAATCCTCAAAGTTGCCGGTGCCTTTCTCGGAGGCGCGCCGGCGGCTCTCGCGATCGTGGTGACAACGCTCGAAGCGTTGAAATCGATGGACAGCAGCAAGCCCTGGATGACCATTTTCGACCGTGAGACCAAGCACGCCAATACCGGACATTTCCAGATCGCCTTAGCGGAGCAGGGCGACAACGATCAATTTATGGTCTCGTTGATGGCATTTAGTTTGAAGGCGGAGTCGAGCTTGACGCAGATCTTCTTCTTTAAAATTCGGAAGGACGAAGTGCAGCTGGAGAAGTGTGCGGGAAAGGTGACGATTAACGACGAAGTGCTGTCGAGCGTCCGAGAGCAAGTGAAGCAAAAGCTTGCCGCCCACACCAGTCAGTACATCGCGGAGCTTCCAGATCTCGGCTGAAGGCTCTGCGCCGGTGATGTGACCCATTTCAGGGAGACTCCACGTGCGGGGTGACGAACGCCGAATCAATGGGAGTCAGGTTTAATGTGGGTTG
>JAMXAU010000198.1 GCA_024281365.1 Nitrospira sp. | reverse complement strand
GTGGCTTCAATGAGCGCCCGACCATCTTCCACAGACGCTACTAATTCGCAATGCACTTCCAGTAATTTTTTGAATCCTTCAAGCACAAAGGTATGGTCGTCAGCCAAGATAACTCGTGGTTTCTTCATGTGGCGCTCCAGAGAATGGGATATGTACCATAATATGTGTGCCTCGGCCTGGTTCGGACTGGATGTCAAATCGTCCTCGCACGGACCGAACCCGCTCCCGCATACTAACCAGGCCTAACCCGGGATTGCGAGCCTGAACATCCTTAAGATCGAAGCCAACACCGGCGTCATAAATCGATAGGGTAATCTCTTGCTCACCACAGGTCAATTCGAGCTCCACACGAACGGCGTGGGAATGTTTCACTATATTGGCAAGGCTCTCCTGTGAAACTCGATAGAGGCAAGAGGCGACATCGCGCGGCAGACGATCGGCCATCTCTTCTTGAACAATGACGATTTTAATCCCCGTCTTTTCCGACCATTCATCAGCCATACGTTTGAGCGCCGCAGTGAGCCCCAGATCATCCAGGATAGAGGGATGAAATTGGTATGCCATGCGGCGAACGTCATCCGAGATTCTGACCAGCCGTTGACTGAGAGATTGAATCGTTCTCTTGGTTTGCTCGGTCAGTATCGAGGGATCGGACAACATGTTCCCGATTTCGATTGCCACCAAGGCCAGTCGCTGGTTAATGTCGTCGTGGAGCTCGCGAGCAATACGCCGCCGTTCTTCCTCTTGTGCCGTCATTAGCTCCGATGTCAATGACTGGAGCTGCCGCTCCGTCCTCAGCCGGTCCGTGATGTCTCGCACGATCAAGGTAAACGTCGTTTTCTCGGCGACGCTCAACTTGGAGATACTTGCTTCTGCAGGAAACTCACTTCCATCCTTTTTTACGCCAAACACTTCACGCCGTTGTGCCAACCTATGGGCCGACTCTGAATCATGAGTGAACGTGTTGATGTAGGACGAATAATCAATCCAAAATCGTTCCGGCAGCACCAGATTTATCGGCTTCCCCAGCACCTCGCTTGGATCATAATCGAACAGCTTCGCCGCTCCTTGATTAAAGAGCGTGATCGATCGATCATGTTCAGTGACGATGATGGCATCCTCCGCAAGGTCGAGGATGTCGGCAAGCCGCCTCTGAGAAAGTCGTAACGCCTGTTCAGTGTGAACGTGTCCGGCAATTTCCATCACCAAGGTACGATTGGCAGCGGCGAGTTCCTGAGTCCTTTCTGTGACTTTTTGCTCCAGATCCTCATTCGCTTTCTGCAGCGCCGCTTCAGCCTGGCGCCGTTTCCAGGCAAACCAAACGAGTACCCACAAAATCACAATCGTGATGGACCGGTTCCCAATCTGAATCCACGGAGGCAAGTTGGCAAACCATGGAGTCCCCATCCCTCCAACCATGGTGAGGAGGGTCCCTGCACCAGCAACAATTGCCGGCATCCATGAAAAACACGAAGCAGTGGCAACTAAAACAACTAAGACATAAAACTCATGATCGGCGAAGGCCATGGGTGAATACATGTCGAAAGCGAAAGCAACCCCACAGGAGAATGACCATGAAGATGATACAAGACCGATTCTCTCAAACACACATCCGTAAGCATAGTGTGGTTCCAAGTAAAAGTTGCTGTTGTGGCTTAAGGTTATAGAGGATGACGGGCGTACGTCAAATAAACACTTATCGCTAGGCTGGAACAGCGCGGTGAGCAAGGCTGAAGTGAGTCTGACGACCATACAATATTTATTCTCAGGTCGGGTTGATTACATCAGTCGGCCTCATCGCCGAAAACGGGATCCCCAGCATGGAGTTTGCCAATCAGCTCTACAAGTCAGAGGGCTGTCGAGACTTGTCGCTATCCGCAAAGCCTCGTTAACCGATCGACGGGTGATGATTCAGCCGCCACCATCTCGGCCATTTCCCCTGATGCTCGCCCTCGGCCTAAGGACTGCGGCACCGTAATAGCATCGGTATGATGCTCGTCACCGGCATGACGGTCGGCACCCTCTTTACCCTCTTTGTTGTCCCGGTGTTCTACCTGCTGATCGCCACAGAACATCAATCGGCTCCAGCACCGGAAAACGAGACAGGCACAGCGCTCCTACTAGCAGAAGCCGAAGCATAGGCCACTACCGTTAGCTGGACCGGCTTGTTCCTCCAAGATCTCCACATAAAGAAAGAACCCTGCTCGAATTTTCCCTTCTAGACGACTTGTCTACGAGCAAGCCGATAGCGTATAGCCAATGGCTTATAGCAGGGGCCACCGCTTCAACAGTAGGAGGAAGGCATGGCGAAGAAGACGACAAAGAGAAAAGCACACATCTCGCAGATACCGGCCAGTATTTGTTGGTTTGAAGTTCCGGCTGATGACTTGAACCGAGCCAAGAAATTCTATCAATCGATGTTCGGCTGGAAGTTTGCCAAGCTACCCGTCGCCATCAACGACTACTGGCATATCGATACCGGAGGCCCAGATGCGTCACCCGATGGCGGCATGATGCCGCGCATGCACCCCCAACAGCCGATCACCAACTACGTCAGCGTTCCATCGGTCAGTAAAGCGGCAGCGAAGGTCGAGAAACTCGGCGGTACCGTCTGCAAACCAAAGACCGCGGTGTCAGGGATGGGCTACTTCGCCATCTGCATGGATACGGAAGGCAACACCTTTGCCCTGTGGGAAATGAATGAACGAGCCAAGTAGCTCATACGACTGCCTACACCACACACACATGACCCAGGAGGCCATGATGAAATATCTTTGCCTTGTTTACCTTGAAGAAGAGATCTTGCATGCGTTCCCGAGCGACAAGAGGCGCTCGATATCCGATGAAGCCATGTCGTACTGCGAGAAGTTACGGAAAGCCGGCCAGTTGCTTGCGGCCTCCCCACTGCACCCGGTAGAAACTGCGACGACAGTGCGGGTACGAGCAGGCAAGACTTCGACCACCGATGGTCCGTTTGCCGAGACGAAAGAACAGCTTGGCGGATTTCTCATGATCGACGTCCCAGACCTGAACGATGCCATTCGCATTGCCGCACAGTTTCCCGCCGCTCGTTTCGGCTGCGTGGAAGTCCGTCCAATGAAAGAGTTAGGCTGCACCGACTAGCGGATGATCATGACTAGCGATGCTCCTACAGCAGCCCATGCGAAAGTCGATGCAATCTATCGCGACGAATCGCGGAAGGTCCTTGCCACATTGATCCGGCTGCTCGGTGATTTCGACGCAGCCGAGGAAGCCTTACAGGAAGCGTTCGCGGTTACGATGGAGCAATGGCCGCGTGACGGCATCCCGACTAATCCACGCGCCTGGCTCGTCTCCACCGGGCGGTTCAAGGCGATCGATGGCATGAGGCGCCGCGCCCGCTATGACGCGTCCTTGAGCGAACTTGCCAAACACCTGGATGTCACCACCAGCGATTCCTCCGCACAGGAAGATGAGCACATTGAAGACGACCGTCTCCGTCTGATCTTTACCTGTTGTCACCCAGCTCTTGCGGAAGAAGCGCAACTCGCCATGACGCTGCGCGAAGTTTGCAATCTCACTACCGAAGAAATCGCTCGCGCCTTTCTCACCAAACCGGCAACCATCGCGCAACGAATTGTCCGTGCCAAAGCGAAGATTCGTGACGCACGCATCCCCTATGAGGTCCCACCGCCGTCAGAACTCCCGGAACGGCTAGACTCGGTGCTGCGCGTCGTGTACTTGGTCTTTAACGAAGGCTACTCCGCTTCCTTTGGAGCATCGCTCACACGAGCTGACCTCTCCGGCGAAGCGATTCGCCTGGGCCGACTCCTCGTACAGCTCTTGCCGGAACCGGAGGTCATGGGACTCCTCGCCTTGATGCTGCTGCACGAATCAAGAAGACCAGCGCGCACCTCGGCAAACGGCGATCTTGTGCTCTTGGAACAACAAGACCGCTCGCTCTGGAACCAAACCCAGATCAACGAAGGCATCGCATTCGTGGAACGCGCCCTGTCGTCGAAGCGCATCGGCCCCTATACACTCCAAGCCGCCATCGCCGCCGTCCATGCCGAAGCCTCCAGCGTTGAACAAACGGATTGGGCACAAATCGTGGCGTTGTACGATGTGCTGCTACGAGTCGAACCTTCGCCGATCATCCAGCTCAACCGAGCAGTGGCTGTTGCCATGCGTGATGGACCAGCCAAGGGCTTGGAGCTCGTCGATGCATTGCTGGAGCGCGGAGAGTTAGCCCAGTATCACTTGGCCCATGCCGCACGAGCCGACTTCTGCCGAAGGCTCGGCAGGAACGCTGACGCCCGAGTCTCATACCAACGCGCACTGGCCTTCGCAAAGCAGGAACCAGAGCAGCGGTTTCTGAGACAACGCCTGATGGAGTTAACCTGAACGAGG